>CAVCTI010000027.1:0-2445 GCA_963604755.1 Duodenibacillus sp.
CAAAGATTTCAATCGATCTTCATTTTTAGAAGAAATCCCAGAAGCCGATAGCGTTTGGCTTAATGAATACGGAGAAAAAATCCCGACATTTGAAAGTATGCAACTAGGTAAGCCCTTTCGTGACTTTCGGAGAAACAATGAGGTCTCAGCCTCAAAGACCGCCTACGGACGAGTAAGTGACGCTCTTTTTACCTTTAATAAGACGCGCACTGTTGAATCGAATCCGTGGAACCTCAATACCGGTGACAAAGTTCGTCACAAAAAATTTGGCGATGGAATCGTGTTGCGTCTTACGAATGCGCAAAGCGAAGATGTCGCTACAGCTTGGGTGGATTTCCGAGGCCAAAAGAAGGAATTACTATTGAAATTAGCCAAACTTGAGAAGCTTTCGTAAAGAAAAAGGGACGAAGAGTTTCCTTGCTTTCTTTATTAATTCGATAAACCAAATCAATCGAGTGCTTTAATATAATAGACGCATTAAATAGCAGGAGAAAACAATGCAAAACGTAGATGCTACGATTGTTCTCAAGGACGGCGAACGTCAGCCCTGTGAAGTTTGGACCCGTGTGATGGGGTACCACCGCCCGGTTCAATCCTTTAACGTCGGGAAGAAGGGCGAATTTGCCGAGCGTCGTTATTTTGTTGAGTCCAAATGCGGACTCAAGGCTACAAAAGCCTAGTACGAATTCAACACTTTAGGAGTAAGGAGACAAGACATGAAATGTCTAAAAGGAACACAAACTGAAAAGAATCTTCACACGGCTTTCTCTGGCGAATCGGAAGCCCGTAACAAGTACACATACTTTGCTAGCGTTGCACGTAAAGAAGGTTATCAGCAGATTGCAGCGCTTTTTGAGGAAACCGCTGCCAATGAAAAAGAACATGCCTCTCTTTGGTTTAAGGCCTTGGGCGGTATCGGAACGACAGCAGAAAACTTGAAAGCTGCCGCTAGTGGTGAAAACTATGAGTGGACGGATATGTACGCTGGGTTTGCGAAGACCGCTGATGAGGAAGGATTTCCGGAACTTGCTGAAAAATTCCGTAAAGTTGCCGCTATCGAAAAGTCTCACGAAGAGCGCTACTTGAAGTTACTCAGCAACGTTGAGATGCAACGTGTTTTCGAAAAGTGCGACGAAGTGATGTGGCAGTGCCGTGAATGCGGTCACCTTGTTGTCGGTAAGAAGGCTCCCTTGGTTTGCCCCGTTTGCGGACACGCCCAAGCCTGGCAGCAGATTCGCGCTGAAAACTACTAATCGTCGATAGAAAAATCGGATTGAAATATGAGAACGGAGGCTTTACGCCTCCGTCTTCATTTTTCGTACGCCAACTTCACTTTGCCGCCGGAACCCGTCCGAGATGGACATTGTGAAGAATTCGCAGGAGGATGGGTTCAGTCTTTGTCGGGGTCTTGGCGCTAATGGCCTTCGGAGCTCCCTTTTTAGCCGAACTCGCTCTCTCTTTTGGCTCTTCGAGTAAACTCATAAGAACACACATAAAACTCTCACCCGTATGTAGTAATAATTTTTACGGTGGCGCATCATACAGGGTTTTTTACCTAGTATCTAGTCCTTAATTTGCGTTTTTGTAATTTCTCTTTTCTCCCTGTTGCTATGATTCGACTCTAGTCGGAAATTTTCGAATTCCACTTTGACTTTACGTATATAGGAAAAAACTGTGAAAGGAATCGTCCTTGCTGGGGGAGCTGGTACACGCCTATATCCGCTCACATTAGTAACGAGTAAACAACTCTTACCCGTCTACGATAAGCCGATGGTTTTTTACTCCTTGAGCACCTTAATGCTTGCGGGTATTCGAGAGATTCTTGTGATTTCGACACCGTCGGATCTCCCGAATTTTGAGCGACTCTTAGGTGATGGCTCTCAGTTTGGTCTCAAACTCTCGTATAAGGTTCAGCCCAGCCCCGACGGTTTGGCGCAGGCCTTTATTTTGGGAAAAGAATTTATTGGTGATGATGCCTGTGCGATGGTGCTTGGCGACAATATCTTCTATGGACACGGCTTCGTGAAGGCACTGAGAACAGCAGCGCATAACGCAGAAAACGAAAGTTGCGCAACTGTTTTTGGCTATTACGTTAAAGACCCCGAACGATTCGGCGTTGTCGAATTCGATTCCGAGTGGAACGCCATCTCAATCGAAGAAAAACCCAAGAGTCCTCGCAGTAACTATGCGGTCACGGGTCTTTACTTTTACCCTAAGGGCGTTTCTGAGAAGACTTTGGAAGTAAAACCCTCAGCGCGAGGCGAGTTGGAAATCACAACACTCAATGACATGTATCTCAAAGAAAAGCGCCTAAACGTTCAATTGTTAGGGCGCGGTTTTGCGTGGTTAGACACGGGAACAATGGAAAGCGTAGCTGCGGCCTCTGAATACATTCGCATTGCGCAAAACAGGCAGGGCGTTGAGGTTTCTGCTCCTGAAGAAATT
>CAVCTI010000028.1:0-3553 GCA_963604755.1 Duodenibacillus sp.
ATTCTTGAGGCCGAGACTGCTCTTTTTTCGCCTTGAGTCCTCCGATGACAAAAGGAATCAGACTTGGCTTCGCCTCAACTTCGCTTTTTGTAATAAAAACGATGCCGCAGGTACCAATTCTTTCCTTTTTGTCGGCATCAAGAACGTATTTACAGCCAAGAGCCTCATTTTCTAAGAAAACGGCCATCGAGGTAAAGAGGGTGTCGCCTTTAACTTCTGTTCTCACTAAATCCAAATAAAACTTATTTTCTGAAGACGACTTTCTTAACTGATTAAAGAAAGAGCGAGCAAGAATTGATACGACTTTCTTTTGAGCCTGAACGTTTCTTTTAGTTTCTGTGTCGTCAAAAAAGCCGAAGAACTGATTCTCATCCGTGGACTTCGTGAAGGACTTTTGCATCGCATCAACGAGACCAGTCATCGTAAAGGTATCTTGAGTGGTGCTTGCTTTAGGAGCCTTCTTACTCGTGGCGGTCGCTAGAACTTGTGCAGTGGCAAAGGTGTGGCTATTTTCTCCCGAAAGAAATTCTTTAGGAGGAGCGACGTCTTTCGGCGCTGGCCCAAAACCAAAAAAGTTAAGCACATTCCACGCACGCGAATGCGTGATGTCATAGTCCATCCCGTATTGGCGACTTGTTTGAGAGATACAAGCGCAAAGGGAAGCGGCAACAAGACTAAGACAGGCAATTTGAATTCGACGAGACACTGAGGGTTCCTCAAAAAATAAAAATGAAGAAGGTGTCTTTACGGATTAAAAACACCTTCTTTTATCAATTAAGCGTGGCGAGCGAGTTCCGCGGCTTTACCAATATAGGTTGCGGGCGTCATCGCAAGAAGTCTTGCTTTCGCGTCTTCTGGGATTTCGAGCGTCTTAATAAATTCGCGCATCACCTCCGAAGACATATGGCCCTTGCCGCGTGTGAGTGCCTTTAATTTCTCATAGGGCTTTTCAATCGCATAGCGACGCATCACAGTTTGGATAGCCTCAGCTAAAACTTCCCAAGAGTTCTCAAGATCGGTTGCAACCTTTTCTTCATTGAGTTCGAGTTTCCCAAGACCTTTTTCTAGGGAAGCGTAAGCGGTAAAAACATAACCGAAGGCAACACCTAAGTTACGCTGAACTGTTGAATCGCTTAAGTCACGCTGCCAACGAGAAATCGGCAACTTCTCAGAAAAGTGCCGCAAGAGCGCTGTGGCAATGCCTAAGTTTCCTTCGGCGTTCTCGAAGTCAATTGGATTGACTTTGTGTGGCATCGTTGAGCTTCCCACTTCACCTGCGCGAAGCTTTTGCTTAAAGTAACCTAAAGAAATGTAGGACCAAATATCACGTGCCAAATCGATAAGGATTGTGTTCGATAAAGCGATGGCATCAAAAAGTTCTGCCATATAGTCGTGCGACTCAATCTGCGTTGTGTGGGTATTAAAGTGAGCGCCTAAGCGAGTCTCGACAACGCCCTTGGCAAAGGCTTCCCAATCAAAGTCAGGGTAGGCGGCCAAGTGCGCATTAAAGTTACCCACAGCGCCATTCATTTTGGCAAGAATTTCGACAGACTCAATGGCCTTTTTCGCACGCTCTAAACGTACTGTGAAAACGGAGAACTCTTTACCAACTGTAGTAGGAGAAGCGGTCTGCCCGTGTGTGCGAGAAAGCATCGAAACATCAGCCCAGCGGTGTGCATCCTCTCGCAGCGTTGAAATGATGGCATCGAGTTTCGCGAGAAGCGCCTTGCGACCCTCGATAAGCATTAAGGCATAGCTTGTGTTATTGATGTCTTCACTTGTGCAGGCAAAGTGAACAAATTCACTTTCGCTCGTAAGCGTTGCATCGTGCGCGACTTGAGCCTTAATCCAATATTCCACGGCTTTCACATCGTGATTTGTAGTCGCTTCAATCTCTTTAATCTCAGCGCAATTCTTTGTCGTAAAGTTCTTGTAAAGGTTGCGCAAAAACTCAGCGTGTTCCCCGCTAATTGGGAGAATTCCGTCAAGGCCTGTTTCCGAGAGCGCAAGAAGCCACTCAACTTCAACTTTAACGCGGGCCCGCATAAAGGCGTATTCAGAAAAGATTTCCCGCAATTGATCGCATTTATTGGCGTAGCGACCATCTAAGGGACTAATAGCTGTCAGTGTGGAAAGTTCGGACATAGCGCTCTCTTAAAGAAAAAGGAAAGAAAAACTTAACGAGATTTTATAAGTTTTAAAGGCTGCGCACTCAATGGGTTCGCTAGAAAAAGAAAGGGGCTTACTAAGCCCCTCTCGCACTACGGCATTTGAATGGGAGAGCCGCCCTGAGTTGGTGGAACACCAAAGCCAGGTGTTCCCGGAGTCACAATCTTTGTTGCGGCCTCTCGACGCATCTCTTGAATCTTTTCGATGGTCTTACGCACGCCTTCCTTGGCCGCGTCGCCATACTTGGCGACAGCTTCTTCGACAGTGGCGGCATCGATTTCAAAAGTAATCGGCAGAGGTCCCATTTGTGTCATGATTTGGACTTCACCAGAAAAAATCGGTTTTCTCGCAGGGTCGGCTGCGCCGCTTGCTAAAACGGGCGTCAAGATGCGAATTGTTCCCATCTTACGATCAGTGAGGATTTCCTCAGAATACAAATTGGTCGCATCCATTTCGGCATTAATCGAGTCGAGCTCAGACATTATTTCTCCAAGTTAAATAACTTAGCGGCCCGAAGTTTGGGCCGCCTAAAAGCATTAGAAAGATTTAACGATAAACGATAACGGGCTTTTTCGAGTAGGCAAGCACGCGCTGGGTTTCGCTACCCAAAATCAAAGCAGCTAGCCCCTTACGTCCGTGGCTAGCCATAAAGATGCAATCGCATCCCTTTTGCTCGGCCGTTGAGATAATCGCTTCGGCTGGCGAAAAGTTCTTTGTCGCCACTGTTTCAACGGGAACGTTATATTCTTCAACAATTCCGCGGGCTTCCATGAGCCGGTCTTGAGCGAGGGCGAGCATACGTTCGTCATAATCGTCGATGGATTCCGGGCGATACTCATTGACGGCCGCATAGTTATACGGCTCGATGACGGTAAGAAGCGTAATCTTGGCTTCGAGTGTTTTAGCAAAAGAAGCCGCGCCTTTAACAGCTGCTAGCGAAAGGTTCGAACCATCGGTCGGTACCAGGAAACTTTTATACATGACGGTCTCCGAAGTTGTTTTTACATATCCTATTTTAGGGCAAGTTTCGTCACTCGGAGAATGATTTTTTATCAAAAAAAATATTAAGGCAGGATTAACCCTGCCTTAAAACTCGATGAGAAATGAAAGTTTTGACTTAATTTTCTTTGCTTTCAGGGGTTAGTACTTCTAAATCCTCGTTATCCTCACTCTTTTTTCCTTGTGCGAACCACGTAAAGAAGACAGGGACAAAAATTGTCGCAATAAAGGTCGCGGCAATCATGCCACCGCAGACGCCTGTGCCCATGGAGCGTCGTGCCATGGCGCCCGCTCCCGTACTAAAAACTAGCGGCAGAACACCCAAAACGAAAGCCAATGAAGTCATCAAAATTGGGCGAAGTCGCAATGAGGCACCTGCTAGGGC
>CAVCTI010000029.1:0-5748 GCA_963604755.1 Duodenibacillus sp.
CCCTTATCGTCGGCGCCGCTAGCCTTTGTGCAGCACTAAGCATTCAGTCTATCACTCTTGCTCAGACGGGTACCGGCAACAAACCCATCCGTATCATCGTCCCCTATTCTCCTGGTGGCCCGCTCGATGTTTCCGCGCGCGCAATCGCTGAATCCGTGAAAAATGATCTCGGCAACGTCATCGTCGAAAACAAACCGGGCGCTGGCGGTAACATTGGCGTCTCCTATCTTGCGCAACAAAAACCCGATGGCATGACACTTTGCGTGGGTGCCGTCGCAACGCATGCGATTAACCCGAACTTATTTAAGAAACTCCCGTACGATCCGATTAAGGACTTCCGTCCCGTCACATTGATTGCTCACGTACCAAACGTTTTGGTTATTACGCCGGCATTCCGCGACAAGACTGGTGTTAAGAGCGTTGCTGACCTTATCGCTTACTGCAAAAAGAATCCTGGTAAGCTCAATTACGCCTCAGGCGGCAATGGTTCAGGTGGCCACATGGCTGGCGAACTCTTAAAGACGCTTGCGAAGATTGACATGGTTCACATCCCCTTTAAGGGTGCTGCGGCGGCTCAGCTTTCTGTGCTCGCAGGTCAGACTGATTTGATTTTCGATAACCTCGCTAGCGCCAATGCCAACATTCTTGCTGGCAAACTCATTCCACTTGCTGTGACAACACCGACACGCGCCAAGGCGCTTCCCGATGTTCCGACAATGATTGAGTGTGGCGTCAATAATTTCAATATCTCAACGTGGTACGGGCTCTTCGTTCCGGCTAAAACTCCTGATGTGATTCTCAGTCGCTTAAATTCGACGATTACAAAGGCTCTTCGTAGCGACGAATTAAAGCACCGCATCTCTAAGCTCGGTGGTGAAGCCTCTCCGTGCACACCCAATGAATTCTCTGCTCTCATTAAGAGTGAACTCAAGAAGTACAAGCACGTCGTTGAAGTTTCTGGCGCACGCGTTGACTAACACAACAGATGGCTCTCGGAGAAAAGCACGCTTTGCTTTTCTCTAGAGCCATTTTGGTTTTTTTCGTCCATGACAATCAAGAACGCAAAGAACTTTTGGGCTGGCATTATGTTTGCCGTGCTCGGTGTCTTTTTTATCGTCTTCGCTCAAGAAAACGAGATGGGCACAGCCGCACGCATGGGGCCGGCTTACTTCCCGACGCTTCTCGGTGGCTTCTTGGCCATTATGGGGGCCTATATCGCCATCTTGGGGCTCGTTTTGCAACCTGCTAACAATGATGGAAAAGTCGACGCCTTTCATTGGGATGTCTTAGGTTGGATTCTTGGAGCTGTGTTTATTTTCACTCTCCTACTAAAACCCTTGGGGCTGATGCTTTCTCTTGCGGTGATGATTGTCATTTCTTTACTAGCGGAAAGAAAGCTTTACCTTAAAGAGACGATTGCTCTTATCGTCGTACTTGACTTTATTACCTGGGCTGCATTTGTTTACGGCATCGGCATGATTGTTCCAGTTTGGCCGGCATTCTTTTACTAAGCGAGGCAAGCAAAAATGGATTTATTTAGCAATCTCGCCTTAGGGCTTGAAGCGGCGATTTCTCTACAAAATCTTTTCTACTGCCTCGTTGGCGTCACAATTGGCACGCTTATCGGTGTTTTACCAGGCATGGGCCCAGTGGCGGCTGTGGCAATGCTCTTACCTGCGACATACGCCTTAGATCCATCAGCGGCTCTTATTATGCTTGCGGGTATTTATTACGGCGCGCAGTACGGCGGATCGACTACGGCGATTCTTGTCAATATTCCAGGTGAGGCCGCGGCTGTTGTCACATGTATTGACGGCCACAAGATGGCTAAAAAAGGAAGAGCGGGAGCCGCTCTCGGCATTTGCGCGATTGGCTCTTTTACCGCAGGCTGTTTTGCGACTCTTTTAATCGCCGCGTTTGCTCCTCCTTTGATTGCAGTGGCTTTCCAGTTCGGCCCTGCTGAGTACTTTAGCTTGATGGTCTTGGGTTTAGTTGGCGCCATCGTTTTAGCCACGGGATCGATTCTTAAAGCCATCTGCATGATTATCTTAGGGCTCCTTCTTGGCATCATTGGCACCGATGTGAACTCAGGTGCGTTACGCTTTACCTTTGGCATTGGGGAACTTCAAGAGGGCATCGACTTTGTTGCGCTTTCGATGGGAATCTACGGCTTTGCTGAGATTATGAAAAACCTTGAGCTCGGCGAAAAGCGCTCACTTGTTCCAAATCGCGTGGGCTCTGTCCTACCGAATCGCGAAGAAATGAAAGCCTCAGTTGGCCCCATTGCTCGCGGCACACTCATTGGCTCATTTTTGGGCGTTCTTCCTGGTGGCGGTGCTCTTTTAAGTTCTTTTGCTAGCTACACGGTTGAAAAAAAGATTGCCGGAAATCGCGCAGCCCCCCCGTTTGGTCAAGGAAACATTCGTGGTGTTGCAGGTCCCGAATCCGCGAATAATGCGGGAGCACAAACTTCCTTTATTCCGATGCTCACTCTCGGGATTCCCTCCAATGCTGTGATGGCCCTTTTAATTGGCGCCATGATGATTCACGACATTGTGCCCGGGCCCCAAGTGATGAGTTCAAACCCGTCGCTTTTCTGGGGACTTATTGTCTCGATGTGGATTGGAAACCTCTTTTTAATTGTTCTCAATTTACCGATGATTGGCATTTGGATTCAGTTACTGAAGGTTCCGTATCGCTGGCTTTATCCGGCAATCCTTGTGTTCTGCTGCATCGGCGTCTTTTCCATTAACAACAATATTTGGGATGTGTGGGTGACGATTTTCTTCGGTGCCGTTGGATACCTCTTTATTAAACTTGAGTGTGAAACGGCACCCTTGATTCTCGGATTTATCTTAGGTCCGATGATGGAAGAAAACCTGCGTCGCGCCATGCTACTGAGCCGAGGAGATCCGATGACGTTCTTCACGAGTCCGATTTCGTGTGGCCTCCTGATTGCTGCTGCGGCATTACTTGTTGTAGTTGCAGCCCCCTCGGTAAGAAGAAAGCGTGAAGTTGCTTTCCATGAGGACTAAAAAAACGAATCCAAAGCAATGGACGAACATAAGTTAGCTTCTCCTTTTAGTGAGCCGCCTAGCGAACAAATGCGCGAGGCGGCTCGCGCTTTTCGAGTAAGAGAAAACTTCGCAGGTCGCATCGGCGCTCTTATCTTCAAAGTAGGAGAGAAAGAAGAAATTCTTTTTGACGCTAAACCCGCTCGCCCTGAGATCTTTCTCGATTGGAGAGAAGTTTCAGCCAAAGCACTCTGGCCAACCTTTAGCGAAAAAGACGTTCCCGAAGTGAGGCTACAAAACGCGATTGGAGAGACCACAACCTTAAAAGAACTCATTGCTGCAACTCTTGCCCCCTACCCGATCCGGCCTTTGGAGCAAGGAGGACGCACGATTGAATTACGCAAGGCCTTTATGCGTTTTGCCTTAAGCGATGCAGTTAAGAGCCCGAGTGTTCGATTGCTCACTTACTTTGCCAAGAACTATCCTCAAGCAACTCCCATTGAACTTTGCGAATGGTGGGTCGGGAAGAGCCCCGCGACAGAAGTTCGCCATAATGGGATGTTTATTGCGCCACAGACGCACGCAAAGCCCCTTATTAAATGGTTACTGCGCGGCATTGCGCACGAAGAACCCCATGGCGTTTGGGAAGGCACTGAAAATCCCTCATTACCGATTCTTTACGAAGACGATGACATACTTCTGACGGATAAGCCCGCAAAACTCGCCTCCGTTCCGGGTATTCGCGAAAAAGTGGATGTCAAAACCGTCCTTGAAAAAGAAAAGGGGCCTCTTTATATCGTTCACCGGCTTGATACCGATACGTCGGGACTGCTTTTATTTGCGAAGAACCCGAAAGCGCTTTCCTCCCTTTCTGAGGCCTTTCGACGTAAAGACGTTTTAAAGTGCTACAAGGCGCGTTTGTCTGGTGAACTCAAAAAAGAAGCCGGTGAAATCACGCTTCCCTTAAGAACGAACCCCATGGACGCACCACGTCAATGCGTAATCTCAGAAACCGAAGGCGGCAAGCCCTCACGCACTTTGTTTGAGCTCTGCGAGGTGAAAGAAAACGAGGATGGAAAATATTCTCTTCTAAAGCTCTTTCCTGAAACAGGGCGCACACACCAACTGCGTGTGCACTGCGCGCACGCCAATGGCTTAGCGCTCCCGATTGAGGGCGATCCCTTCTATGGTTTTGGAGGCCTTTGCAATCAAATCGCTGGTAAGCGGCTTTGCTTACACGCGAGCGAAATCACCTTTGCTCATCCTACGCGATCGGCGATTCTTCACTTTGAATCCGATCCCGATTTCTTTGATTAAGAGTGCGACTTGTCGGGCTCACAAATTCCAAGAATCCAAAATTCCTCTATGATTCCCCTTGTCAGTACGATTTCGTAGAAGGTCATTACCTAAAATTAAAGCAATGTCTGAAGACAAACCACCTTGTTTGCTGCGATGGAGCATCTGCCATGCGTGCTAAATTTGAAGCATGGATTCATCGGCAGTGGGCGAAACGCGGGCTTCTCGCGCTCCTTTTGAGTCCCTTTTCTCTTTTATTTTTACTCGGCATCAAAGTACGGCGCTCTCGGATTGTGCCCGTCAAGCTTCCCGTGCCCGTTATTGTCGTTGGCAACATCTATGTCGGAGGAACGGGTAAGACTCCTGTGACAATTGCCCTCGTGCGAGAACTTATGAAAGCGGGCTTTCACCCTGGCATCGTGAGCCGTGGCTACGCAAGTTCCGATGCCAACATGACTCGCCTCGTCAATCGCACTTCTCAAGCGCACGAGGTCGGCGACGAACCGCTTCTGATTTATAGAGCAACCGAGAGCCCTGTTGCCGTCAATCGCCATCGCGTTGATGCGGCTCGCGCCCTACTTAAGGAACATCCTGAAATCGATGTTATCGTTAGCGACGATGGCCTACAACACTTACGCCTAGCGCGCGATGTTGAACTCGCTGTTGTCGGCGCTCGAGGGTTGGGCAACGGGTGGGTGCTACCTTCAGGGCCACTGCGCGAACCGCCAAGCCGTCTTGACTCGGTCGATGCCATTATTTTGAATGCCACACGAGAAACGCTTGCGACACGCACGCCTCGCTTTGCGGCAACGTCCCAATTAGGGTTTGTGAAAAATCTTGCCACCGGTCAAGAGAGCACCATTAGCAAACTCTCAAAAGAAATCGAAGAAAAGCACCTAAAGGCCGAAGCCTTCGCTGGCATTGCTTTACCAAGTCGCTTTTTCTCGATGCTTCGTGCGCACGACGTTGACTGCAAAGGCGTTGCCCTTCCCGATCACTACGACTTTAAAGACAATCCCTTTAAAGAGACTTCTGCCGATATCATCTTCATTACGGGCAAAGACGCAGTCAAATGCGCACAAAACCCGGAGATTGCGAACGACAAACGCCTTTGGGTCGCAGACCTCGAAATGGTTCTTGACCATTTCTTAATCAATCGGATTATCGAAAAGCTTCACCAATCTAAGGAGTCCTAGTTTCATGGACACACGATTAACAGAAATTCTTGTGTGCCCCGTTTGTAAGGGGCCACTACGTATGAACACGACAAAAACGGAATTGCATTGCGCCAAATGCGCATTGGGTTTTAAGGTTGTTAACGACATTCCCGTGATGCTCACCTCAGAGGCTCGGCACCTTACGGAAAAAGAAATCGAGGCTGCACGAATCAAGGCGGTGAAATCATGAGTTTTATTGCCATTATTCCGTCACGCATGAC
>CAVCTI010000030.1:0-4164 GCA_963604755.1 Duodenibacillus sp.
CTTTTTTAACTCAACTAGTAAAGGAGGGCGCAATTCCTCCCGTGTCTAAAGACACAGGTTTCCTTGCGCGATTTCTATGATTACCGTTACGTTGCCCGATGGTTCTAAGCGCGAATTTGATGCGCCTGTTACGGTCAAACAGATTGCCGAAAGTATTGGAGCGGGCCTCGCGAAGGCCGCTTTGATTGGTAAGGTCAATGGAAAGCTCGTTGATTTGAGCACAGTTGTTGGTGCTGATGCCACAGTTTCGATTGTGACAGGGAAAGACCCCGAAGGCGTCGATGTCATTCGTCACTCCACAAGCCACTTGATGGCTCAGGCCGTAAAAGAGCTCTTCCCGAGCGCTGAAGTTACGATTGGCCCCTCCATTGAAAACGGCTTTTACTATGACTTCAAGTTCGAACGTCCTTTCACATTAGATGACTTAAAAGCCATTGAAGAGAAGATGGCAGAACTTGTGAAAAAGGACATCCCCTTAGAGCGCATTGAAATGCCGCGCGATGAGGCTGTCGCCTACTTTAAGGGAATTGGCGAACACTACAAGGCTGAGATTATCGAATCGATTCCAGCGGGAGAAACGATTTCTCTTTACCGTCAGGGAGACTTCACCGATCTTTGCCGCGGCCCACACGTGCCAAGCACGGGAAAACTCAAGGTTTTCAAGTTGATGAAGGTCGCGGGTGCCTATTGGCGTGGCGATAGCAAAAACGAAATGCTCCAACGTATTTACGGCACTGCTTGGGCCACAAAAGATGCGCAAGACGCCTATCTTAAGATGCTCGAAGAAGCCGAAAAGCGCGACCATCGCCGCTTAGGTAAAGAACTCGATTTGTTCCACTTACAAGACGAAGCCCCAGGCATGATTTTCTGGCACGCCAAGGGCTGGGCCATTTGGCAGGTCGTTGAGCAGTACATGCGTAAGATCTATCAAGACAATGGCTACATGGAAGTGAAAGCCCCGCAGCTTCTTGATCGCTCTCTTTGGGAACGCTCTGGTCACTGGGCCAAGTATCGCTCCAATATGTTTACAACCGAATCCGAAAACCGCTACTACGCCTTAAAGCCGATGAACTGCCCAGGCCACATCCAGCTCTTTAATTCGGACTTAAGAAGCTATCGCGATTTGCCGATGCGTTTTGGTGAATTCGGTCAGTGCCACAGAAATGAACCGAGTGGTTCTTTGCACGGCTTAATGCGTGTGCGTGGCTTTACGCAAGACGATGGTCATATCTTCTGCTCGGAAGATCAGATTCTTTCTGAGTGCGTCAATTACACGCGACTCGTGCGTGATGTTTATAAGACCTTTGGCTTTACAGAGATTAGCTACAAGATTGCAACGCGTCCCGAGATGAGAATTGGCGAAGATGCCGCTTGGGATAAGGCAGAAGCCGCGTTAATGGAAAGCTTAAAAGCGTGCGATGTGCCCTTTGATATCTTGCCTGGTGAAGGCGCCTTCTATGGACCGAAGATCGAATACCATTTGAAAGACTGCTTAGGTCGCTCTTGGCAGTGCGGCACGATTCAAGTTGACTTCCAGATGCCTGGTCGCTTAGGCGCGGAGTACGTCGCTGAAGACAATACCCGCAAGGTCCCCGTGATGCTTCACCGTGCTATCTTAGGATCCTTAGAGCGCTGGATTGGCATGATAATCGAACACTACGCTGGCGCTATGCCCGTGTGGTTAAGCCCGATTCAGGTGGCGGTGGCTTCCATTACCGATGCGCAAATCGAGTATGCACACGAGGTTGTCGCCGCGATGAAACAAGCGGGATTGCGTGTTTCTGAGGATTTGCGTGGTGAAAAAATCAACTATAAAATCCGAGAACTTAGCCTACAGAAGCTTCCTTTGATTGTTGTGGTTGGCGAGAAGGAAAAGGCCGACAGAACCGTCAGTGTCCGTGCTCGCGGCGGGAAGAACTTGGGCGTTATGGCGCTTGATGACTTTATTGCCAAGGTTGTTGAACTCAACAAAAACCGAGTCAACGTGGATCCTTGGCACGAATAGGTAAGTCCTTCAAGCGATTTGATTATTTGTTTTTAGGGAGTAACTGTCATAGCTCAAGAACGCACACACCGGATCAATCGTGAGATCCGGGTTCCTCAGGTTCGTTTAACCGGGGTCGATGGGGCGCAGATCGGTATTGTTTCGACTGCGGAGGCACTAAGAATGGCTGCGGATGCCGACGTCGACCTCGTTGAGGTTGCTCCGAATGCGGTTCCGCCGGTTTGCCGCTTGATGGATTACGGCAAGTTCCGGTATCAGGAACAAAAACGAGCGCAGGAAATTAAGGCCAAGCAAAAGGTCGTTCAAGTCAAAGAAGTGAAGTTTCGTCCGGCAACAGATGAAAACGACTTTCAGACCAAGCTGCGCGCGGTTAAGCGCTTTTTGGCCGATGGCGATAAAGCCAAGATTACTTTGCGCTATCGCGGTCGCGAAATGGCCCATCAGGATATCGGCATGCAGGTCGTGAATCGCTTGCGTGAAGAATTGGCGGATGTGGCGCAAATCGAGCAGATGCCTAAACTCGAAGGTCGCCAGATGGTGATGGTTTTGGCGCCTCGCTCGAAAAAGAAAGCGCCAGCGGCAAAGGCAGCTCAAGCCGTCGTTCCTGAAACGTCTGCTTCCTAAAATAAAAAAAAGACTCTCGAATTCCCCGCATCGCGTATGCGGGGAATTTGTCTGCGCGTAAAAAAATCTACATTGCGCAAAGAGCGCCAAGTTTCTTCAGTGGTGCTTAAGGGGAAGGTTTCTTAGCGATGAATGGCTAAAAGGTAAGAGGGGATAAGACGAACTACTTAGGTAAATGACGCAGGAGCGTATTTTCCAAAATTCCCATGAACATAAACTTAAACTCTAGCAAACCTTTGTTATTTTTTAAAATATCTTAAGCAAGCATTTCTCTAAAGGCAAAAGTTTTTTGGGTAAAGCGCCAAAATACTTGATTCTTGTAAGACAATTTCTTTGGTTTTCCCGGCCGGGGAAATCCTTCATTATTCCAAAGGAGAAAATGCATGCAGAAAAAAACGTTATTTAAGTGCACCGTTGCCGCTTTAGCGTGCGCATTTGCCGCCTCGTATGTGAGTGCCGCTCCGCACATTGGTAAGGAATATCGCTTAAAGCAAGTCGTGCAGGTTGATGGCCGTCAGGGCATCGCCGCTGATAAAGATTATTTCTACGTTTCCGATACACGTGGTCTTTACAAATATGACCGCAATTGGAAGCTCGTGAAAAAACGCGTCCAAACCAAGACCGATGGTCTTTTCCCGCATCCCGAATTAGCCAACCACTTTGGCGATATCGACGTGCATGATGGCAAGATCTACACGGGTAACGAACACTTCAACCTCGGCCGTGGCGAGAACATCTGCGTTTCGATTTATGACGCGAACACATTAAAGTGGATTGAAGACATTCCTTGGTCGGCTGAATCCGGTCAGGTCGAAGTCTCGGGCGTTGCCGTTGACCGCGAACGTAACCTCGTTTGGTTATCCGACTGGGTCGATAGCCGCTATGTGTATGCCTATAGCCTTGAAACCAAGAAGTATTACACCAAGGTCCAGTGCCGTCCAGAACCGTACTGGTGCCAGGGTATCTTCATTGCCGATGGCAAGATGATTCTCTCTGCTGACGACGGTGAATCCACCTATCACATCGCCGATAACCTCTATGTTATGGATATCACAGGCGTTCCCTACACAGGTTTGAAGCAGGGCACAGAACCCGTGAAAGACACACCGTGGTCGGTTAAGACCGATGCCAAGGGCAAGGTCGTGACACGCACAGGTTTAATCGCTGGTGGTGCTTCCGCTGGTAAGGTTAAACTCTTACGCGAAATGACTGATTTCCGTCGTGCTGGCGAAATCGAAGGTGTTTGCATTGACCCAGTGACACAAGACCTTCTTGTCTTGAATAACCGTGGTACGCAAATCATTCTTGGTATGAGCCAGGGCCCATTCAAGGATGAAGGCTACACCAAGGAAATTCACGAAGTCTATATTTATGAGAAAATCAAGTAAGACTCGTGTAACAAATCCTTCTTAATGTAGGTTGAGCGCGGCGAATTCCCCTTTCGGAATCCGCCGCGTTTCGTAAAAGAGGTCGATTTAAACACTAGTGTCCAAAACGGAGTCTTTCAAGAGGCTGTAACTCTTTGATTTAATTGA
>CAVCTI010000031.1:0-8276 GCA_963604755.1 Duodenibacillus sp.
GCGCTTGTGTTAAGCGATGTAGAAAGTAGCTTTGGTCTTTACCGGGATCGGTTCCCCGAAGAAGCTCGAAAAGCCCGTTATTTTCTCTTACGCGGCAGTAGTGACCGGTTGCGATCATATCTGCGCCCATATTCATCGCGTAATCTAAGAAGGCAGCAAATTTAATTTCTGAGTTGCAAAGCACATCGGGGTTCGGGGTGCGGCCCGCAGAATATTCCGATAAGAAGTTTGAAAAAACGCGATCTTTATATTCTTTTGCGAAATTAACAGCTTCTAAATCAATGCCAACGACGTCTGCGGCGCTTGCAGCGTCGATGAGATCTTGCCTGCTTGAACAGTATTCGGAATCGTCATCGTCTTCCCAGTTTTTCATAAAAAGACCAATAACATCAAAGCCCGCCTCTTTTAAGAGGTAGGCTGAAACGGCGCTATCGACGCCGCCACTCATCCCGATAACGACTTTTTTCATGGATTGTCTACTCGCAAAGGAAAGTGGCCTGAATTATAAGTTCGCTTTCATAATTACACGAAAAATCGCTCACAAGATGAAAGCGCTTCGCTAAAATACTCAGGATAGGCTAAAGGAAAGGGAGGGCTTCCTTTTTCTCGTTGGTTTGGAGTTTTTTTGTTTTGGAACGCTACCGTGAAGAGCGCTCTTCACGCACATAGGAAAGGAGACAAAACTATGGCAGCAGCACCTGAATTTAAATATGCGCCCATGTTCCAGATTTCCAAGGATGATACGGAATATGAGTTGATTACGAAAGACTACGTGAGCACATCGACCTTTGAAGGCAAGACCGTCTTAAAGGTTGCTCCCGAAGCACTGACCGTATTGATTCATACTGCATTTCACAACGTTAACTTTATGCTGCGTCGTGCGCATAACGAATGCGTTGCCAAGATTTTGAAGGATCCCGAGAGCTCGGATAACGATAAGTACGTTGCTTTGACGATGTTGCGCAACGCCGAAATCGCCGCTAAGGGTATTCTCCCTGTTTGCCAGGATACGGGAACCGCCATCGTCCATGGTGAAAAAGGCCAGTATGTCTACACGGGTTTCTGTGATGAAGAAGCCATCAGTAAGGGCGTGTATCAGACCTACACAGAAGATGCGTTGCGTTATTCTCAGAACGCGCCTCTGACGATGTATAAGGAAGTAAACACCAAGTGCAACCTTCCTGCTCAGATCGATATCGAAGCCACAGAAGGCAATGAATACAAGTTCCTCTGCGTTGTTAAGGGTGGCGGTTCTGCTAACAAGTCCTATCTCTATCAGAAGACAAAGGCGATTTTGAATCCTGATGCTTTGGTTCCGTTCTTAATCGAACAGATCAAAGACCTCGGCACAGCGGCTTGCCCGCCGTATCACATCGCTGTGGTTGTCGGCGGCACCTCTGCTGAAAAGACAATGCTCACAGTGAAGTTGGCCTCCACGAAGTTCTATGACAATCTCCCGACAACGGGCGATGAAACCGGTCGCGCTTTCCGCGATCTCGAACTCGAGAAGGTTTTGCTTGACGCTGCCAATAACATTGGCCTTGGCGCTCAGTTCGGTGGCAAGTACCTTGCTCACGACGTGCGCGTCATTCGCTTGCCGCGTCACGGCGCTTCCTGCCCGATTGGTATCGGTGTGAGCTGCTCTGCAGACCGTAACGTCAAGTGCAAAATCAATGCCGACGGTCTCTGGATCGAGAAGCTTGATTCCAATCCCGCAAGCCTTATTCCTGAAGAATTCTGCAAGGAAGGCGAAGGAAAGACCGTGAAGATCGATCTTTCGATGCCGATGGATCAGATTCGCGCTGAACTTTCCAAGTACCCGGTCTCCACACGCGTCTCCTTAACAGGAACGATTATTGTGGGTCGCGATATTGCACACGCTCGCTTGAAGGAGCGTTTGGATAAGGGCGAAGGACTTCCTGATTACATCAAGAATCACCCGATTCTTTACGCGGGGCCCGCCAAGACCCCTGCCGGCTACGCTTGCGGCTCTATGGGGCCGACAACGGCGAACCGTATGGATCCGTACGCTGATCCCTTCATGGCAGCTGGTGGCTCTTTCGTGATGATTGCTAAGGGAAATCGTACACAGGTCGTCACCGATGCTTGTAAGAAGCACGGCGGCTTCTATCTTGGAACAATCGGCGGCGTTGCTGCGGCCCTTTCTGAAGCGGCCATTAAGAGTATCGAATGCATTGAGTATCCTGAACTCGGTATGGAAGCTATCTACAAGATTGACGTGGTCGACTTCCCGGCCTTCATCCTCGTCGATGATAAGGGCAATGACTTCTTCAAGCAGCTCAAGCCCCGTTGCTGCTGCAAGTGCGTCAAGTAATTTAGTCTCGCACTTAAAAAACGTAACGTAACAGAACTTTTGGCCAATCTTAAGGTAAGACTTAGGGTTGGCCAAAGTGTTTTTGGGTTCTCAGAGAGGTTCAACGTTTGGGAGTTTTGAGGCGGGCAAAATGCGGTTTTCCCCTTTGGTGTCAAGGGGTAACGGGCTTTTCAGTTTTTCCCGCTTGTGGATATTCTCGGGGTAGTTTGGTGGCCTTTTTAAAGGCAAACAAAAACTCCCGAAAGCGAAGAGGCATTCGGGAGTTCGTGTGTTTCGGTAAGACCGAAAGGATTTTGGCTAAACCCTTTAGTTAAACGCGCGGTTCGCAATAAAGAGGATGGCGAGCACGTACATTAACCAATTGAGTTTGCGATACTGTCCTGTAACGAGCTTTAAGGCAACGTAGCTAACGATACCGAATTCGATACCCGTGGAAATCGAGTAAGCAAAGGGCATCATAAACAGAGCAAGCATCGCAGGGAACAACTCTGTCCAATCCGAGCAATCCAAGCCAGAAACGCCAGAAACCATGAAGGCGCCGACCATGATAAGCGCGGCCGATGTCGCGCAGGACGGAACAATCATAAAGAGCGGGCTAAAGAAGACGGCAAGCAAAAAGAGGATGCCGACAGTGAAAGCGGTAAGACCTGTGCGGCCACCTTGTTCGATACCTGCAGCACTTTCAACGAATGTCGTCACGGTCGATGTTCCGAGCACGGCGCCAGCCGATGTCGCGACAGCGTCAGAAAGAAGAGCAGGACGAGCGCGCGGCAAGAAACCATTTTGATCGAGCATATTGGCGCGAGAGGCGCAACCAACAAGCGTTCCAACGGTATCGAAGAAATCAACGAAGAAGAACGCAAAAACAATCACCCAGAAATTAAGATTTGTGAGCATCGAGAAGTCCAACTGGAACGCAATCGGCGAAAGAGACGGCGGCATCGAAACGAAGCTATCAGGAATCTTTGTGACGCCAACAGGGATGCCTAAGATGGTGACGATAATCATCGCAAGAAGAATGCCACCACGCACGTGCTTAATCTGGAAGAAGACCATCAAAATGACGCCCACAAGCGTGAGAATCACAGTCCATGTCTTGAGGTTCCCGAGACCGACGAGAGTAGCGGGGTTATCAACAATGATGCCCGCGCCACGCAAACCAATGAAGGCAATAAAAAGGCCGATACCTGCAGCGATACCGACCTTTAAGGCTTTCGGGATGGAGTTAACAACTTTCTCGCGAATACTTGTTAACGTCAGGAAGATGAAAATCAAGCCTTCGATAAAGACAGCGGTCAAAGCAATCTTCCAAGAAATGCCCATCGTAAGGCACACCGAGTACGTGAAGAAGGCGTTCAAGCCCATACCCGGAGCAAGAGCGAAGGGGTAGTTAGCCAAGAAGGCCATCAAAAAGCAGCCGATTGCCGCGCCCAAGCACGTTGCCACGAGCACCGAGCCAAAGGGCATGCCACTTTCAGAAAGAATGCCGGGGTTTACGACGATGATGTAGGCCATCGCCATAAAGGTTGTAATACCAGCGGAGATTTCCGTGCGCACGCTTGTGTTGTTGGCGGAAAGCTGGAACTGTTTTTCGAACCAAGACATGGTTGATAAATCCTTAAGGGAAGAAAGTTAAGAAGACGGGAAAACGAGGGTATGAATTTTAGCCGTGTTGCAAATAGATACAAAATGATTTTCGGTGTCACATCGGGAAAACCTTAAGTTTTTGTCGTCTTTTTTCGCAAAAGTCTGAGTCAAGACGCTTTTTCTAGGCGCAAATGAGTAGGTCAATTGAAGAGAAATGCCAAATTTTGATGCGTTATTTTGTCTTGGGTGTTATCCTCGCGGTCAAATTTCTTTTGAACTCAAACGCTATGCAAGACATCCTTGTTCAATTTTCGATTCAGTTTGAAAAATCGATTCCACTTTTTTGCTTAATCGGTCTCGGGTATTCTCTTGTCCGCTGGCTGGGCTTTGGGAAAAAAGAAAGCGAAGCGCTTGTGAAGTTTGCCTTTAACGTCGCGCTTCCTGCGATGCTCTTTCGGCTTTTGGCGCAGCAGTTTTTAACGGAAACACAAACGGACATGCGGCTACTGATTGCGTTTTTCGGCGCCTGTCTTTTCCTTTTGGTCGTTTTTCGTTTTCTCGCTATCAAGATTCTTCACATCAATCCTGTGGGAGCCTCTGTTCTTGGAACGGCCTGTGTTTTCTGCAATAACGGGCTATTGGGATTGCCGCTTGCGATAGCGATGTTAGGAGATGAATATCTTCCGAGCATTGCCTGCGTGATAACGTTTAACGCTTTGATTTTGTGGACCGCTGTTTCGATTTTGGTCGAGCAGGGCACAAAACACATCACGCTTAAAAACTTTCTTTTAACCGTTGTTCATGTCTTTAAGAATCCTCTGATCATTTCCATTTTCGCGGGTGCCTTCTGGAACTTTACCCGTATTAAGTTTCCGTACATTGTCGACGAGCCCTTAAGAATGGTTGCGCTTTCAGCCACACCACTATCGCTTATCGCGGTTGGTATGGGACTAGCAGAATACGGTATCAGTAAGGGCGTTGGGATTGGTATTTTTGTTTCTGCTGCAAAACTCGTTATTCACCCGATTGCGGTCTTTTTCCTAGCCACTCTCGTCGGTCTTGGTCCCATAGAAAAAACTGCCATCGTTTTCTTAGCCGCGCTTCCTTGCGGCGTAAATGTCTATCTGATGTCGCGAACATTTCACGCGATTGAAGCCGAGATTGCCGATGCGATGCTTTTTTCGACAATGTTTGCTGCTATCACGATGCCTTTTGTTGTGACGCTTTTAAAGCACGTGGGTTAGGCACTCCCTTTTCCATACCTATCGTGGAGAGTATTAGGCAAATTTTCCTTGTTTTTGCACAGGATTAGGCATATTTTCATAATTTTTTGAAAAAAGTATGAAAACTCCTTAGCATTCTTCCCGTGTTTAATCCCCCTAGAAGTTGGAGTTTTTTCGAATGACGTTACAACAACGCCCCTCCCAGATAGTCGTTGCTATCACGAGCCTATTTTTCTCAAGTATCCTTGCTGCGGCTCCTGCTCAAGAAGAGCAGGACTTGGGTGAGGTGCTTGTTACGGCAAAAGAGCTTGCCAATCCCGCTCTTCCTAAAACAACACGAGAAGGCACGCAAGTAAATACCATCACTCGCGAACAAATCGATAATCAAGCCGCAATCGATGTCAATCACGCTTTGACGATGGTGCCAGGCGTTTTAACGCGCTCCTCAACAATGATGGGCGGGCAAACAAGTCACGGCATTTACGTTCGAGGTCGTGGAGCGAGCCATCCGAGTGCTGAAGTTGCGATTACATTCGATGGGGCGCCTCGCATGGGTGCTTTGTACGGGCAAACACTATTTGATGGTGTAAGCCTAGGAAGCGTCGAGTCGATTTCTATCTTAAAAAGTCCGCAGCCTTCGCAGTTTGGAAGTGGCTACGCCGCTCTTGATATGAAGGCCCGCAAGATGACGCAAAAGGGAAAGGTAGCGAGCCTAACTTTTGCCGCGGGATCACACCAAACAGTCAATGAAGAAGTGGCTGCTGGCTATAAAAACGATGACTTTGATATCTATGCCGTGCAAAACTGGGCTAGTACCGCAGGGCACGTCGCTCACTCAAGAGCACAACAACAAAGTTATTACGTCAATACAGGTTGGCAAATTAACCCTAATTACGAGTTGCGTTTCTTAGCCAACAAGTCCGAGGGGCAAACTCTTCAACCCAAAACCGATTTACAGCGCTTTGATACAGATACATCGTTTTTTACGTTGACCCTTAATAACCAATTCGATAACGCCGATGGTTACGTGAAGCTTTACTACAACGACACAACCTACGATATTCGTAACGAACTTTCAACCTCAAAAGACGGAACAACACTCTCAAGCTCTGAGCAAGCAATCAAACTCTATGGACTGCGCGCCAAAGAAAATTGGCGCATCGCAGAGACAACAACAGTTTCTGCCGGCTTTGATTTAGACCGCACGGAGTTAAGCAACACGCAGTTCAAATCGGGTGCGACAAATTATTCGGACTTTCCCGACATCACTTTGTTTTCGCCTTACGCCTCTCTTTCTCACGATTTCACGGCGGGCTCTTGGACTTTGACGCCTTCAGTAGCCCTACGCTACTACACGCATAATGAATTTAAAGATGCGATTGCCCCGCAAGTCGGGTTTGTGGCAAGTTCTGGAATCTA
Organism: Duodenibacillus sp.; assembly: GCA_963604755.1. Classification (GTDB taxonomy): domain Bacteria; phylum Pseudomonadota; class Gammaproteobacteria; order Burkholderiales; family Burkholderiaceae_F; genus Duodenibacillus. Next base: position 6,565 of record CAVCTI010000031.1, read on the forward strand.
TCGCGTCAATGTTAATTACGCACGTGGCGTGAACTATCCGTCGCCTGTTGCACTACAAGGTTATGTGCAGCGCGGAACGACAGCGAATGGATCGTGGGCAAGGTTAAAACCCGAAGTTGTTGACCACTATGAAGTTGGCGCGGGTCTTCAATTTAACGACACAGACTCTGTGAACCTCACAGTCTTTCACGACCGCGGCAAAGATCGATTCCGTGTTTACATGAGAAACGCAACAGGTCCAGTTTGGAACGACCCGATTGGTCGCTACAAAGTCACTGGTGTTGAAGCAAGCGCTCAGGCAACATTCGCCGATTGCGTTGATGCCTTTGCGGCTGTGACATACATGAACGTGCGCGCGACAGACGATAGCGGGGTTCTTACAAAACACATGCCGTATTCTCCAAAGTGGACGGTGCAAGCGGGTGCGACGTGGCGTATGACAGAAAACTGGAAGCTTTATGCCGATGCGCTTTATGTGAACGATCTTTGGAGTGGAACTAACACAAGACCAACGGGCTTTTCTTACGGGTCGGATTCTAAAAAGTTAAAGGATATTTTCCTAGTGAATGCCAAGCTGACTCGGACTTTCGAAGCGCCTCAGGGGTTACCGAAGCACGGAGAAGTTTATTTAGCGATTAACAACCTATTCAATCGCGACTATGCGTGGGACGCAAATTACCCAATGCCAGGGATTACAGCTTTTGTTGGAGTGAAATTTGAACTATGAGAGAAGCGCTCACAAAAGAAGAAGCGAGAAAGCAAAGCGAGCGTCAGGCCTATTTTGACGCGCACGCTCATGGCTGGGAAGAGCACGGCTACACCAAAGAAAGGCGCGAGAAACTTCAAGAACTCATTGGTGCTTTTGAATTAAAGGTAGGTGAAAAAGTCCTTGATATCGGTTGCGGCGAAGGCGTTCTCGTTCCTTATCTACTAAAGCACTTAGGGCCCGAGGGCTTTATCGTTGAGTTAGATAATTCGCTTGAAATGCTCAAAGGCGCAGCCAAGAAATCAGCGCGTCAAATCCAGTGCGTGTGGGCTGGAGTCGAGGCAATGCCATTAGTCGATGAGGATTTTGACCGTGTGATTTGCTTTGCGTCCTTCCCTCACTTTGCAAGCTACAAAATAGCCCTAAAAGAAATTCATCGTGTTTTAAAACCCGAAGGAGTTCTTGTGATTGCGCACTTAATGAGTCGAGATCAAATCGCATACCACCACGCCAAGTGTTCTGTTGTTTTAGGCGATGAACTCCCAAGCGAAAGTGATTTGCGTGAGCTTCTTAGTCAAACGGGATTTACCCTTCAAAGCCTCACAGACTGCCCAGGGCGCTATTTGGCACTTGCGAAAAAGGTGAAGTGATGAGTTCACGGCGTGATTTGATTTTGGGTCTTGTCGCAGGCTCTCTTTTCAGTGAAGCGACATTTGCTGCGGCCCTAAAACGCAGTTACCTCCTCGGGTCAACGCTCATTGAAGATATTGTGAAAGACCTCGTTGGAGAAGTAATCGAATCCCGCCTTCTTATCGCAGGCTCTGCTTGTCCAGGACACACGGATGTGAAGGCAGCTGACCTAATTTTTGCGATTCACGCCGATGGCATCTTTGTGCATCCGCCACAGGCTAAACAAGCTGTCATCGCTCAGATGATTGCAGCACACAAAGAGCTTGAAACGAAGATTCGTCCAGTCAATGTTTCGAGTAGTTGGCTTATTCCTGGC
>CAVCTI010000032.1:0-510 GCA_963604755.1 Duodenibacillus sp.
CTTCATTTCGGTGGGACTTACGATTGAACGCACCAAGAAAAAGGCCCCAAACTAAAAATCCTTTTTCTAATCAGCCGATATCTTAAAAAAAGGGCTTTTGTCGTTTAAAGGGCCGTAGCAAATCTTTACAAGCAGGGGAAAATAAAGCTCTGTGGCTACTAAGGCTTTCGGTACAATGTTTGAAAGATACGTTCGCTTCGTTGCGAGCAAAAAATAAGAAGAATCGACCGAGGCTGAGAATGACCGAGTCTGAGAAGGAAGCGCCTACCGCAGCTGTTTGCGACTGGCAGGTAGCGCGCAGTTTAGTTGAACCCCTGTACGCCAATAAATTACTCAATTCCGGAGAAGAGCGCCTTGTGCACTCCGATGGGATGGTTCAGATTCTTAAAGGCCTTCACGAAGACGATAAGCTCTTAACAGCCGCCTATCTCTTTAGCGTGCATCTTTTCGTTGAAAACGCGGACGAATGGATTGAAAAGAAGTTCGGTCCCGTTGTTTTACGCTTGGTGC
>CAVCTI010000032.1:520-2896 GCA_963604755.1 Duodenibacillus sp.
GTGCAGGATATGCACCGCCTTGTTGTTGTTAGCGAACGAGCCCGTAGTGAAGATAAAGATGCGAAAGCCGTTTATCAGCCAGAAGCCCTAAGAAAGATGCTTTTGGCGATGTGTCGCGACTTACGCGTGGTTGTGTTGCGACTTGCGAGCCGCGTGCAAACGTTACGGTACTTTTCAAAAGAAGAGACGCCATCTCACGCTGCGGTTCGCTATGCCGAAGAGACGCTTGCGATTTATTCGCCTCTCGCGAATCGCTTAGGCCTTTGGCAACTCAAATGGGAATTGGAAGACCTTTCATTTCGCTACACGGAGCCTGAGAAGTATTTCGAGATCAGTCACCACCTCTCGCAATCTCGTGAACAGCGCCTAACCTGGATTAAGAACGCCACGGATTCGATAAAGGAGTTTCTTGCCGAGCACGGCATCAAAGCCGATGTAAGTGGCCGCCCCAAGCACATCTACTCGATTTATAAGAAGATGCAACGTAAGCATCTTAAGTTTGAGCAGCTTTTCGATATTGATGCGATTCGTATCATTGTCGATACGGTTGAGCAGTGCTATGAAGTTTTAAGTATCGTTCAAGAAAAGTGTAAAACAATCAGTAAAGAGTTCGATGACTACATCGCTAACCCCAAACCCAATGGCTATAAGTCTCTTCATACGGTCGTTCTCCGAGACGATGGTAGGCCACTAGAGGTACAGATTCGTACGCATGAAATGCACGAATTCGCGGAAATGGGTGTTGCGGCGCACTGGCGTTACAAAGAAAAGGGCAACTCCGAAAAAAACAAGGGCGGAGAGGCCGAGCAAGAGCACGTCGCTTGGTTGCGACAACTCATTGCGTGGCATTCGGATGTGGAAGAAAGCCCGCAGACAGTGGGAACCACAGATAGCACGATTTATGCCTTAACGCCGCAAGGTCGAGTGCTCGAATTGCAAGCGGGATCGACCCCAATTGACTTTGCGTATCTTGTTCACACGCAGTTGGGCCACCGCTGCCGCGGAGCGCGAGTCGATGGTGTGATGGTGCCCTTAAATACGAAACTTAAAACTGGGCAAACCGTTGAGATTATTGCCGCCAAAGAAGGAGGTCCCTCGCGCGACTGGGCCAATCCCGAAAGTGGCTTCGTCGCAAGTCCCCGTGCAAGAACCAAAGTTCGTCAATGGTTTAATGCGCAGCAGCAAGCCGAACAAATCGCAGAGGGCCGTGAAAGATTAGATAAAGAGTTAGCCAGGCTCGGAAAGAGCTCAACAAAGCTCGAAGATCTCTCCGAGCGCCTCGGGTTTGAAAATCCAGAAGCGCTTTACATTGCGATTGCCAAAGATGAACTTAGCATGCGGGCTATCGAACAGGTGCTCACTCCTGTTGAGGTGGTCGAACCTGAGTTTGTGCCAAAAACCGCGACAAAAGGAAAGTCACACAGCAACGTTCTTGTTGTGGGAATGGATTCTTTGATGACGCAATTGGCGCGTTGTTGCCACCCAGCACCTCCCGATGAAATCGTGGGCTTTGTTACACGCGGCAAGGGCGTCACAGTACACCGGCTTGATTGCCCGAATGTGAAAAATTTAGAGAATATTGCTCGAGCTCGTTTAATCGATGTGAGCTGGGGAACTTCTGAGGATGCAATTTATCCCGTGGATGTTTACATTGTGGCGCGAGATCGCTTAGGGCTTATTAAAGACATCTCGGAAATCTTACAAAAAGAAAACCTACGCATCATCGGGATGAATACGATGATGAGCAAGGGCGACATACACATGAAGTTCTCGATTGAGATTCGAAGCACCGATGATTTAAATCGCGGGCTAAAAGCCGTGCGTGATTTAAAGGGTGTTTTAAGCGCAAGACGTGCTTAATTCAAGGCCGTAATAAACCGAGAACCAAACATCTCGATATCGCGAGAGGGAAGCTTGAGTCTTACGGCTACGGCTTCCCAATTTTTCATAGCTTTGAGAACACCACAGATAATCTCATCGGTTTTCTCTTGAGTGAGCATATAGTCCTTTGCACTCGCTCTGAGAATTCCAATGTCAGAGGCATCTGTCTTCGCATTGATAAATAGGCTTTGGTGCCTATTAAGCGTCGGGTTCAAGTCATAGGCAGGAGACAGGGTCCAGCCTTTCGCGGTGAGAAGAAAGCCGTGATTTCTAAAATGGTCGTCAGTGTTGCCGATTGCGATGTTAAATGCCACACGCCTAAAAAGTTCTTCAAGATTTTCTTCAACACTTGCGGAGTTCTCGAGAATTGCATCGACAATATCCAAGTAGCCGTGCCCTGTTGATGCGCCATCACCGTCTTTTAATCCGAGTGGCGTCATCCTTAACTTCCCACAAAAGTTAGACTCAACTCACCTTCCCGAGCCTTTAGCGGCT
>CAVCTI010000033.1:0-9683 GCA_963604755.1 Duodenibacillus sp.
CCGCTGACCTCTTGCATGCCATGCAAGCGCTCTCCCAGCTGAGCTAAACCCCCAAAGGAGTCGGAACTATATAGCGTCATTTGGAAAAAATCAAGCGAAATCTTTCCTTAAAATGCGAAAAAAAAGAGGATATACCCATGGCCGAACACCTTCCGTCCCCCGAATTTGAAAAGAAAATCGTTACTTTTTCTGAACTCAAAAAACGCGCCAAAGCGTTGCCACACCCCGTTGTTATGACCAATGGAGTCTTCGATGTTTTGCATCGCGGACATGTGACATATTTAGCTCAAGCCCGTTCTTTAGGTAAGAGTCTTATTGTCGCCGTGAATTCGGATGCGTCTGTCAAAATGCTCGGCAAAGGCGAAGATCGTCCGATTAACACGCAAGAAGATCGCGCCGCAATTCTCGCTTCCCTCGAAAGCGTCGACCTCGTCGTTGTTTTCGAAGACAAGGTTCCACTCAAAGCGATTGAAGAAGCACACCCAGATATCTACGTCAAGGGCGGGGACTACCGCATTGAAGATTTACCAGAGGCAAAACTTGTGAGTCAGTGGGGTGCAAGAGTTATCACTGTTGCTTTTGAGCATCAACGCTCAACAACAGCGCTCTTAAAACGCATTCGGGGCTAATTAGACAACCTTGTAGCCTGCTTGACGCGCATAGTGCACAGTCGCATCCAAAAACCCTTGCTTATCGCCGCAATCGAACCGTTCGCCTTCAAAGCGGTGAGCATACGTCGGTGTTTTCTCAAGAAGTGTCGCAATAGCGTCTGTTAATTGGATTTCTCCGCCTGCACCCTTTTGTACGTGACGCAACGCATCGAAAATCTCGGGTTCAAGCACATAGCGACCAATCACAGCTAAATGTGACGGCGCGGCTTCAGGCGCTGGCTTTTCCACAATGGCGTGAACGCGTGTCGTTAGATTCGCTTCATTTTCTACGCCCACAATACCGTACTTTTGGGTTTCGTCAGCTGCAACATCGCGAACAGCGAGAACATTTCCGCCTCCAGCGTGAGTGCGCGCTTCGAAAAGTTGCCCCAAAACTGGACGATGTGCATCGATTAGGTCGTCTGCCAAAATCACACCAAAAGGCTCAGCACCCACAACTGGTTCCGCACAAAGAACCGCGTGTCCTAAGCCTAAAGGAGCGGGCTGTCGAATGTAGATAAAGTTAACGCCTATTGGAGCAATTTCTTGAACGATTCGTAAGAGACCGTCTTTACCTTTACTTGAAAGCTCAGACTCCAATTCTCCGTTGTGATCGAAATGGTCTTCAATCGAGCGTTTAGTTTTGCCCGTAATGAAAATCATCTCAGTGGCACCTGCTCGAGCCGCTTCTTCGACGGCATACTGAATCAGGGGCTTATCGACGACAGGAAGCATTTCCTTGGGCATAGCTTTCGTCGCTGGTAAAAAGCGAGTACCAAGACCAGCAACGGGAAATACGACCTTACGAACTGGTTTCATTTCTTCTCCCCCCAACAGTAAGTCTCTCGGATAAAATGGGCGGTTAATCTTACAAAACGCAACTGCGTTTTAGCTAAGGCAGTTTAACAGGCTGCGAGAGAACCTTCTCGGTTTCGATTTTTCGTTTTCCCTTATGTGAGTTTTCGACCATGTCTTGCGAAGAAAGCTTAATTGCCATAGGCGACCTACAAGGGTGTTTTGAAAGCTTAATGGGGCTTTTAGATCAACTCCCGAGGTCCGCATCGCTTATCTTTCTTGGTGACATTGTGAACCGTGGTCCTGAATCGCTTAAAACGCTACGTTTTATCAAAGACCTTTGTGACAAAAAAAGAGCACGAATTATCCTTGGCAATCACGATTTACATCTCCTAGCAGTTGCTGCCACAGGGAAGACTCCATCGGCTCATGACACCATCACGGACATCTTGCAATCTCCCGACCGCGAAGAACTATTGGATTGGCTTGCCTCGCAACCGCTAATTCTCAATACTGACGAAGCTCTTTTTGTTCATGCGGGAATTCCTCCTCAGTGGACTCTTGAAAAGGCGCTTAGCCTAGCAAAAGAAGCTTCAGAAGAGCTTACGGGTACAGGCTGGAAAACAGCACTCCAACACATGTACGGCAATGACGTTTATAGCGACAGTCTCACTGGAGAGGCGCGATTACGAAGCATCTTGAATGCCTTTACTCGCACGCGTTTTCTAAAGCACGATCTCACACCCGATTACAGCGTCAAAGAAGGTCTTGCGAAAATGCCCGCAGGTGAGGTCCCGTGGTTTGAAGTGCCCCGTCTTGTGAATAAACCAATCTGCTTTGGTCACTGGTCGATGTTGGGACTTGTTTTGCGTGAAAAAACAATCGCCGTTGACACAGGGTGTCTCTGGGGCGGGTCGCTATCTGCTGTGCGCCTTACTGACAAACGTCTCTATCAAGAACCGTGCCCATGCTGGGCTAAGCCTGGCGCCTAACTGACATGAAAAAACGAGAAACCACAAAAAAAGAAGCTGACACGATTCAAGTTCGTGGTGCGCGACAAAACAACCTAAAAAATCTCAATCTTGATATTGAGCCCTACACGTGGACTGTGATTACGGGCCCTTCTGGATCAGGAAAGAGTTCTCTTGCCTTCGACACCCTTTACTCAGAGGGTCAACGCCGTTACGTCGAAACCTTTAGCGCGTACGTCAGACAATTCTTAGACCGTCGTGATCAGCCCGATGTCGATAGCATTAAGGGAATTCCTCCTGCGATTGCCATCAATCAGAGCAACGCCGTTCGCACGTCTCGTTCCACTGTCGGGACGATGACAGAGATTAACGATCACTTAAAACTCCTTTTTTCTCGTGAGGCCCATCTTTTCTGTCGCTCCTGCGGAGAGCCCGTCAACGTTAAAAGCGCCTTTGACATGTGGGAAGATATCAAAGAGCGAGCCGCTAGAGCAGGTGACCCGCGACTTGTCATCACGTTTGATGTTTGCTTTACAAAAAAAATCGGTCGTGATTTCGTGATGAACGCCTTATCTGCCCAGGGCTTTACGCGGATTCACGCAGAAAGAAATACCCGACAAGGCACGATTCTTTCTGTCACAGTCGACCGTTTTCGTGCTTCAAAAACCGAACAGTCCCGAGCCCTTGAAGCCATTGAGACCGCGCTTAAAAGCGGACGAGGCGATTACGCCAATAAATTTGCCGTTCACGCTTTAGCCGAAGACGGGAAAGAAGCTCTCTGGCCTTATGCCGCGGGGCTCACCTGCGCGGGCTGTGACATTGCCTATCGCAAACCAAGTTCTGCGCTTTTTAGCTTTAACTCCCCGCTTGGCGCCTGCCCTGTTTGCCATGGGTTTGGTCGAATCATCGACATTGATATGGATCTTGTCATCGACCCCAATCTATCGATACAAAACGGATGCATTCGTCCTTGGGCTAAAGGGGGAGCCTATGAAGAGTGGCAAACCTCGCTACTTACCCACGCAGCGAAACGAAGAATCTCAACGTATTACCGTTTTAGCGATCTTTGCGATTGGATGAAAAAGTGGGTTATTGAGGGTGAACCCAACTGGAACGGGAATTTTGCAACGCAGTGGGCAGGCGTACGACGCTTTTTCGAGTATCTTGAAAGCAAGTCCTACAACCTACCGATTCGTGTGTTGCTCTCGCGCTATCGCACCTATCAACCCTGTCCGGAGTGCGGTGGCTCTCGCATGAAGCCCGCAGCTCTTCTTTGGCGTATCGGTAGCCGTGAAGCGGCAAATGCTGCCCTTGGCGCAAGGCGCCGCTTTTTGCCGCCTGACGCTCCAGGGGTTAAAAAGAACATCCAAAACATTCCTGGGCTCACGCTCTACGACTTGATGCTTTTGCCGATTTCTGAGCTGCAAAAGTTCTTTGACATCCTCTCAAAGGAAAAGCTCGATGAAGCAGCAACTCTGATTGTGAGTCAAATTCGCACACGCATAAGCTACCTTATGAATGTGGGACTGGGCTACCTCACATTAGATCGGCAAAGCCGAACACTCTCCGGTGGTGAAATTCAACGCGTCAATCTCACAACAGCGCTTGGCACCAATCTTGTGGACACGCTCTTTGTTCTTGATGAACCGTCTGTGGGATTGCACCCAAGAGACATGGATCGCGTCAATGCGCTCTTAAAAAACTTAAGAGATGCTGGCAACACCCTCGTCGTTGTCGAGCACGATCCGCAGGTGATGCTTGCCGCTGACCGCATCATCGATATGGGACCTGGGGCAGGAGTCAATGGTGGACAAATTGTTTTTGACGGCACTCCCAAAGAACTACGCAAGGCGCCCTCTCTTACAGGCCAATATTTAAGTGGCGCAAAGTCCATTACAACAGACTTAGAGCAACAGCCTCCAACAAAACACACCGAGTGGCTTGAAGTTACGGGAGCTGCCGAACACAATCTCAAAAGCATTGATGTGAGATTTCCTCTTGGCTGCATTACAACTGTCACGGGGGTTTCTGGTTCTGGGAAATCCACTCTTGTTGTCGATACGCTCTTTCCAATACTTGAGCGCTACTTTAGACGTGCGGCACCAAAGCCCGCCTACAAATCCATTCGTGGCCAAGAAGAACTCCGCGATGTGCACATCATCGATCAGAGTGCAATTTCAAAAACAACACGCTCGACTCCCGCGATTTATGTCGGCGCCTTCGATGGCATTCGTAAGGTCTTTGCCAACACGCAAAAATCACGCGATAGAGACTACACCGCGGGTCACTTTAGTTTTAATTCCGAGCTCGGCCAATGCCCCACATGCCAGGGTTCAGGATTTGAGCACGTGGAAATGCAGTTTTTAAGTGATGTGTATTTGCGGTGTCCAGATTGCAACGGAAAACGCTATCGGCCAGAAATCCTCGAAGTCACCATCAATCGCGATGAAAAAAAGGAGCGCTCTATTGCTGACATTTTGGATATGACTGTTTCCGAAGCGCTTCGATACTTTGATAAAAATATCGATATTGTGCAGGCTCTGATGCCCCTTGATGCCGTGGGATTAGGATACATCAAACTCGGCCAGCCACTTCCAACGCTCTCAGGAGGCGAAGCGCAACGCATCAAACTTGCCGGCGAACTCGCCAAATCCAAATCGATGACCGCTGCCGATGGTCACCTCTATATCCTTGATGAACCAACAACGGGGCTTCATTTTGACGATATCGCCAAACTACTAGGCGCTTTGCGGCGCTTAACTCAGTCCGGAGCCACCGTCATTCTCATTGAACACAATCTCGATGTGATTGACGCAAGCGATTGGGTTATTGACTTGGGGCCTGAAGGCGGTGATGCAGGTGGCGAAATCGTTGCGACGGGAACGCCAGAGGCCATCGAAAAAGAGAAAACTTGGACAGGCCTTGCACTAGCCGCCTACCGTAAGACGCGTAAAGACCCAACTCTTACGATGACAGGACTTTTTGCTAAACCGACCCCGAAGCCTAAAGAGATGGGGCGCTCGATGCAGTCGGTTTGGCGCAATGCTCGAGCGGGCGACTTAGGGGTCTTTGGCGCACGAGAAAACAACCTAAAAAATATCAATGTTGTCGTCCCGAGAAGAAAGCTCTCTGTTGTCACGGGCATTTCAGGTTCTGGTAAATCCACACTGGCTTTCGGTGTGATATTCGCCGAGGGACAGCGACGCTACCTCGAAACGTTTAATGCCTATGCGCGCTCGATGGTGCAGCCTGCAGCGGCTCCCGATATTGACGCCCTTGTCGGTATTGCGCCAACTGTAGCTATCGAGCAACGCGTTAGCCAAGGCGGCAACAAGTCAACCGTCGCAACGCAAACAGAAATTCAACAGTATCTGCGACTCCTTTACGCCAAGCTTGGCGTGCAGTATTGCCCCGATTGCAATATCCCTGTTGAACCTCAAACGCAAGAATCGATTTTTACCTCTTTATTGAAATCTCTTTCGGGTAAAAGCGTAACCCTTACTGCTCCCATTGTTCGGGACAGAAAAGGTAGTTACGTTGAGGTTTTCTCTCAGGCACGAAACTCTGGCATCACAAGGTTACGCGTTGATGGCAAATGGCTGAGTACAGAACTCATCCCTCGTCTTTCTCGCTATTCACAGCACACAATCGAGATGCCCATTGCCACACTGAAAGTGGCTCCTGAGCATGAACAAGAACTGCGCCTTGCCATCTCTCGGGCTCTTAACCGAGGCGATGGCTTCATGGACGTGTACTACCCCATAAAAAACTTCAGAGGAGAATACGGGCAAGGGCATAGAGCCTTTTCGATTAAACGTGCTTGTCCCAAATGCGGCCAAAGTTTCCCTGAACCCGACCCGCAGCTTTTTTCCTACAACAGCTCTTTGGGCTGGTGTCCAAAATGTAGCGGACTCGGAAAGATTCATGTTTGGCAGCAAGATGACTTTGATATGAGGGAAGCAGAAAAAATCACAGTGGACCTTCTGCCCTGCCCAGATTGCCACGGCGAAAGGCTTAATCGCATTGCCCGAGCTTTCCGATTTAAGGATTGGGGTATTGGTGAAATCTCAGCGCTTACTGTTGAAAAAGCCATTGACGTGTTTTCTTCAATGACGCTCGCAGGGCGCGAGAAAGCAATTGGCGAAGCCCCTATTAAAGAAATCCTTTCCAAGCTGCGTTTCTTAAACGAAGTCGGGCTCGGATATCTCTCGTTAGAGCGCGCAGCTCCAACGCTTTCTGGTGGCGAAGCCCAACGCATCCGCCTGGCTTCACAATTAGGCAATAACTTACAGGGCGTTTGCTATGTTCTTGATGAACCCACAATTGGATTACACGCAAGAGATAATGAGCGGCTCATATCGAGTCTTATCTCTCTGAAAGAGAAAGGCAATACTGTCATTGTCGTTGAGCATGACGAAGACATGATTCGGCACGCCGATCACATTGTTGATATTGGACCAGGGGCAGGAAGCCGTGGCGGATCTCTTGTCGTAGAAGGCTCATTAAATGAGGTTGCCGCCTGCAAAGAAAGCGTCACGGGCCAATTCCTTAAACACCCCTTAACTCACACTGGTATTGCACGGCACCCCGTTTGCTTTGGAGACTCGACCATTACCCTTTCAAAAGCGACATTGCATAACTTAAAAGGACTGACGGTACGCTTTCCCATCGGTCGACTCATTGCAATCACTGGCGTTTCTGGTTCAGGGAAATCAACATTGGCCCGCAGTGTGCTTTTGCCGAACTTACAGACAGCAGTTCTAGCCAAGCGCTCTAAAGGAGCCAAGAGCTACGAACCAACAAACTGCCTATCGATTTCTGGATACAAATCAATTCAACGTGTGCTTGAAGTCGATCAGACACCGATTGGAAAGACGCCGCGTTCTTGCCCGGCAACCTATGTCGGCCTATACACCCCGATTCGTCAACTCTTTGCTGAAACCACTGTGGCGAAAGAGCACGGCTGGGGCATTTCTCGCTTTTCTTTTAACGTCGATGAAGGCAACTGCCCTGTTTGCGGCGGCCAAGGTCAGATCACCATTGAAATGAATTTCTTACCTGACATGAAGCAGACGTGTGAAGCTTGCAAGGGCTCTCGCTTTAATGAAGAAACCCTAACGGCTCTTTGGCACGGATACTCCATTGGGGATGTCTTGCAAATGAGCGTAGATGAAGCGCTCCCCGTTTTTGAAACAAATAGCGCTATCGCCAAAAAGCTACGGCTATTGCAAGACGTGGGACTTGGTTACCTGAAGCTTGGCCAACCCTCGACGACGCTTTCTGGTGGCGAAGCGCAACGCATCAAACTCGTGAGCGAACTCTCGAAAGCCGTGACATCGATTCGGACGAATCGGCGCATTGAGACGTTTTATATTTTCGATGAACCCACAGTAGGGCTACATATGGCCGATGTGCAAAAACTCATTTCCGTATTGCATACCCTTGTAGATGCAGGGCATACTGTGCTTGTGGTTGAACATAATTTAGATCTCATTGCCGAGGCCGATTACGTCATTGATTTGGGCCCCGAAGGGGGAAACGCTGGCGGCACAATTGTTGGAAAGGGCGAACCCGCTCAAATCGCCAAACGAAGAACACCAACAGGCAGGGCACTGAAACAGTTTCTTAAAACGCACAAAGAAGAACACGAAGCTTCGGAGACAAACAACGCATGAAAACCTATCTTGTAGGAGGTGCTGTTCGCGACAATCTTTTGCGCCGTGCGGGACGCAACGTTCCCGTTGGCGATAGAGATTGGGTTGTCGTGGGATCAAGCCCCGAAGAGATGACAAAAAAGGGATTCCTTCCCGTCGGGAAGGACTTCCCTGTTTTTCTGCACCCAAAAACGCACGAAGAGTATGCGCTTGCAAGAACCGAACGCAAAACCAGCCACGGCTATCACGGCTTTAGTTTTTATACCTCTAGCGACGTGACGATTGAAGAAGATCTCGCGCGGCGTGACCTCACGATTAACGCCATCGCTCAAGATGCCGATGGGAACCTCATCGATCTCTTTGGTGGGGCCAAAGATATCGAAGCAAAAACTCTTCGCCATGTGAGCTCAGCTTTCCTCGAGGACCCCGTGCGGCTTTTGCGCTTAGCGCGGTTTGCGGCCCGCCTTCCCGATTTTTCTGTAGCGCCTGAAACACAAACGCTTGTAAAAGAAATGGTTTCTTCAGGAGAAACCGACCACTTGGTCGCTGAACGCGTCTTTGCAGAAATCTCGCGCGGCCTTATGGAAGCGGCTCCCACACGAATGCTCGATATTCTTATCGATTCGGGCTACTGGACTCGTGCCTTTCCCGAGGCTCCCATTGATGAGTCCATTCGTAAGGCTCTTAACGCTGCCGCCCACGGTAACAGCCCCTTAGCCGTACGCGTTGCAATTGTTTTTTCAAACGTCAGTGAAGCGGCACTTTCAGACTTTTGCGAGCGCCACAAGTTCCCGAGTGATGTAAGCGACGCGTTAACAGTCTTTGTTTGCAATCGCAATATCGTTTTGAGTGCAAAAAGCGCAAAAGACCACTTTATGGCTTTGCAGGCTTTTGATCTTATTCGTCGTCCAAATCGTCTTGAGACTTTCCTACAAACATTGACGCTTTTTTATCCAAGCTTTAACGTTGCGCGTTTTAGAAAGCTCGCTTTGAGCTTTTCTCAAGTCGATGTTGCGCCTCTTATTAAAGAGGCTTCAGGAATCGCGATTAAAGAACGAATTGATGCGGCGCGTTTTAGCGCTATTGAAAAGGCTCTTAACCCATGACAGAACTTGAAGAATTCCTTCAATTAAAGTGCCGTCGTATTCGCTTGGAAGACTACAAAGTTCAAGCGCATATCGGAGCCCTTGAAAGTGAAAAACATCGCACTCAAGAAGTCCTTATCTCGATTGATGTTTGGGTTGAAGATTTGCCAATTAACTCTGAAGACCTAAGCGCTGTTTACGACTATCGCGCGCTTGTTGATGCGATAGAAACGACACTTCTTTTAGGCCACATTGAATTGCAAGAAACCTTAGCCGACCATATTGCTCGTGCACTTCTTAGCGATACACGTGTTGTCGCCACTCGCATTGCAACTCGGAAAACTGAAGCCATCGCTAAGGCGAAAAGCATCGGAATTGAAATTTTTCGCCAGAGAAAATCGTCAACTACCCCTCTCTAAAGAGAGAGGCTTGTGAAAGCAAGCCTGGTTGACTAGCCCAAGTGAGGTGAATAACTGAACTACGTTGGTTAGGAATGTATAGGCACCGTGGGATGTAAATCCTAGTTCC
>CAVCTI010000034.1:0-5820 GCA_963604755.1 Duodenibacillus sp.
TTTTCTGGCGCATCGCCAATTTGTTCGACCTCTGGTTCGCTCTCTAATTGAGGAACAAGTTTCCCACGAATAGCTTTCTCTAAAAGCAGTTGCCTTAAACGCTCAAAATTCATTGCCTAACTCCTTACGAAGCGCGTCAACTGCTTTGGCAATGAGATTTGCTTGTTTTTCCATTTCCTTAAGCACAGCATTAAGCGACATCTTTTCCTCAGCGCTTTTTTCCTCTGTCATCCAAGTGATATCAAGATTTATCTGGTTCCTGCTTAGAAGCTCCTTAGCACTGTACTTGCGCCAACGCCCATTTGGATTGCTACTGGCGTTATATGTTTCTTTGCGCTTTGATAAATTGTCGGCGGAATAACAGTTCACAAAATCGTCAAGATCTTTTCTCGTGAGAGGATGCGTAACAAGAGTGTGTTTTACATCAGTTCGGTAATCGTAGTACCACACATTCTTCGTCGGTGTGCCCTTTTCAAAAAACAGAACGTTTGTTTGAACACCTTGTGCATAGAAAATTCCTGTGGGCAAGCGAAGGATGGTATGTAAATTGAAATCCTTTAGTAATTTCTCTCGAATTTTTTGTCCTTCCCTTTCGAAGAGCACATTGTCTGGTAGCACAACTCCTGCACGTCCCCCTGTACGCAGAAGTGACATGATATGCTGCACAAAGTTAAGCTGGTTGTTTTTTGTTTCGGTGATGAAATCGTCTCTATGAATGTCAACAGATCCGCTCGCTCGGGCACCAAACGGAGGATTGGCTAGAACAACATCGGCAAGTTTTTCTGGCTGAGACAAGAGAGAATCTTGGCACTCTATAGGGTTTCTTTGAAGACCAATACCATGAAGATACATGTTCATAGAACCTAATGTCACTACTAGAGGGGTGATGTCATAACCCCGCAAGGCATCATTTTGGAGAAAAAGAAGTTTTCTCTTATCCGTAGACTGCGTCTTCATTTGAGAATACGCACTTAGAAGGAATCCACCTGTCCCACAAGCAGGATCAATCACGGTTTCAGTAATCTGAGGCTTTACTACATCGACTATTGCGTTAATCAACGGTCGAGGAGTGAAATACTGACCTGCACCACTCTTCCTATCCTGCCCGTTTTTTTGGAGGAAGCTTTCGTAAAGCGCACCCTTGACATCGCCGTCCATCAGAAACCATTTCTCCTCATCTATCATGGAGATTAGTTTGCTCAAATAAGCTGGACTACTAATTTGATTTTTGGCCTTAGCAAAGATGGCACCAATAATTCCCTCTTGACGACTGAGAACTTCTAATGTTTGCTCGTAGTGACGAACAAGATCGTGCCCTTTTTGTGTTTTCAAATCGTTCCATCGAAAGCCTTGTTTGATAGAAGAGGACTCTCCAAGAGACACGTTTTCTTGATCCATCTTAAGAAAGAGCAGATATGTGAGTTGTGTAAGATAGTCAGTAAAACCGACACCGGCACTCGCCATAACGTCAGCGAGATTCCATACCTTTTTGACAAGAGAGTTTTCTGAAGAGATAGTCTGATTCATTTTTATGCTACCTTAAGTAGGAAGTCGGTCAAGGAAAAGAGTTGCTCATTAGCGGCTTCAAGTGAATTCACAATGCTAAAAATTTTCGGAGCAACATCTGGCATAACTACTCTAAGCTCTCTGAAATCGCAGCCGCCATTTTGCAGAATGTATCTAGCGATTTGTCGGAAAAGTTCCTTTTGTTCTAGGGTAAGTTGCATTTCACGCTGTCTCTGCCCACACCACAATTCGAAACGTTGCGCCGCGATAGACTTTAATGTGTAAAGCTTATCGATGAGCCCATAGGCATAACGTACAAGCTGAATAAGATTCGTGACAGCAGTCAAATCGTCTTTGCTCCGTCCGAGATCATCCACTTTCTTTGGATTTAAAACCTTATAGTCCTGCCAAAGACGCGAAATGCTAAATCCAGAAAGAGAGTTAGACAGGGATTTCACGAGTTGTTCCATCAGGCTGGATGTAATTTTTCCTGCTTGATTGTTATAAATGAGTCGCAAAGCTTCTACCTCATCTCGGTGATTTTTGATGTAGGTTTCAAAAGCTTTTGTGGATGCCATCGCTTCCTCTACAGAAAAATCGGCCTCGATGACGGTATCTGTCTTTTCATCCAGAACTTTGACGTAGCCTTTAGCTATTTCGACAAGTTTGTTTCTAGCTGGAATGTTATTTAAAAGATCTCCGATAAGGTTAAATCGTTCAGTGTTGTCAGCGTTTGAAGATTTATAGGGAGGAAGCGAATTGCCTTTTTCCAAAGCATCGAAAATCCTCTGAGCAAATTCGCATGGAGATGTGGGACAAATTTTCGCAAACTCATCGAGTAGCTCCTTATCTGCACGATTGCCAATGCAAGAGAGTTTTGATGCTAGGAGTTGGAAGTAATCGTCTGGTAAGACGCCTAGCGCCATTTTTTCAAAAAGCTGTTCCAATGTAGGGTTCAGAAGGGGGTGTTCTCTAGACCCTAATCCTGGGATGGTTTTCTCGCTAGTGGTAACTCCAACTGCGTCAACAAGAAAGAAAAGCTCTTTACTTCTGGCGTTGGGTGTAACCTCTCGCAATTTTTCATCCGAGATTGTTCGAACTCCTCGCCCCTTCATCTGCGTGTAAAGCGTTTCAGAGCGCACATCGTTCAGGAAAATTAAGACCTCTAGCGGTCGAATATCGGTTCCTGTGGCGACTAAAGTAACAGTTACGGCAATGCGAAAATCTCGCGAGGTACGGAATTCTCTAATAAGCCGGTTGCTGTCTCCAACCGAATATGTGATTCGTTGAACAAATTTGTCGTCTGGGCGATTGAAAACTTTCTTGGCAATCTCTACAACACGACTTGCATGCTCATCACTTGCAGCAAAAATAAGTGTCTTTGGTAGATAGTCGTAATTTGGGGCGCGGTCGGGGAACATCTGTTTGTATACCACGTCTTTATATTCTTCCAAAACTTTTCGAATCTGATCTGGAACGATTACGCTACGGTTCAACTGAGCTTTTGTGAAATCTCTACCTTCTATGGCTGGTTTTTCGAAAGATTTATTACCTCTGTGGCCAATAAATTTTATTTTTTCTCCTGGTTCAATTTGACCGCCATTTTCACTTAATTCGGTTTTGATTCGGTAGATGCGACACATAACATTCACGCCGTCAACAATGGATTTTTCCAGGCTGTAGTCAGCTACGCGATTGTTATCGAAGAAGGCTTCTGTCTCGGGGATTGGTGTTGCCGTCATGCCAATGAGTCGAGCATTTTTAAAGTACGTCAAGACCTTTTTCCAGTCGCTGTAGATGGAACGATGGCATTCGTCAATGATGATGTAGTCGAAAAAATCTGTTGGCAAACGGGGATTCTCAGGGAGCTCAACAATGCTGTTCTCTTTGTGAGCAAAAGCGCTATCCTCGTCAACTTCTGAATATGAAGAATAGTCACCAGAAAGTTGAGAATACAAACGTTGGATGGTGCTAACCACAACCTTTGTATCATTGCCTATCTTGTCCGATTTAAGCTGTTTTACCCCATAGAGTTCAGTAAAGGCCTGTCTTGTTTCTGTCAGTGTGAATTTTTGAAACTCTGTTACTGCGTTTATGCCGAGATTATTTCGATCCACAAGAAAAAGGATTCGGTTCGCTTGAGTGTATTCAAGCAACCGATAAGCAATCATGCATGCTGTAAAGGTTTTTCCAGAGCCTGTAGCTAATACCATTAGCGCACGTTTCTTTCCTGCCCTTAGAGAAGATTCGAGGTTTTGAATCGCTTCAAATTGGCACGTACGAAGATGAAAGTCACCGTAATCTTTGAACAAACACGGAAGACCCGCGAATGCATCGTCAAGATTCATAAGTTTCACAAGTTTTTTGGGACGTGGAAAATCAGTAACAATTTCGTATCGTGCATCAGGATTGTGACAGTCTTTGAATGCAATTTCTTTTCCGTTGGAAATCCAAACAAATTTTAGTGGTAGTTCCCAAGCCGCATACCAAGGCCTTAGTTTGGTTGTGTACTTCTCTGCTTGTGCAATAAGGTGAGGATCCTCTAGAGAAACTTCAGCACGTTTTGCTTCAAGAACACCTGCTGCTTTCCCGTTGATGAGCAACAGATAGTCAGCCTCTAAGCCTCCCTGCATACTAGCTTCGCGAATAGCGACAGCTGTCATGTTCGGCGCAAACTCATTTCGGTCGATTACCTTCCAGCCGGCTTCTTCAAGTTTTTGGTCAATCCAGACCCTGGCAATTTCCTCAGGCTTCAGGTCACCCATACATCCCCCTTCTGTGCGAGAACCGAATTTAGCAAAAAGTTATATCCCCTTTGCTTTTTAGCGATAACTATCGCAGTTTAATCAATAACAATGAACTTGAATAGGATGGTAATTTTCTCAAATAGAGATTGGAAATATGGGAGGATGGGAGTGGTGGAGGTGAGGGGAGTTGAACCCCTGTCCGAAACGATTCTTCCGCCAGATCTACATGCTTAGCCCAATCATTTAATTCTCGTTGCCGATACTGCCAATGGACGGGCCTACCTGCAACCAGCCACTAAGATTTTCGAGAGCATCGTCGTGACTCCAACGCTCCTTAGTCTCTGTATATGACGGTGCTCTTGGTTTTACCCAAGCTAGACCAGGGACCATCTAGTGCACCGCTCGCGGCTCTTAGGCGGCGAGAGCGAAACGCTCGTTATTGGCGTTTATATTTTTTCTAGCTGTTTAACGAGGAACCAGACCTCGGCATGCACCGTGCAGCGTCCTACGCCTCGTCGAAGCCAGGACACCCCCACGAATGAGCGAATTATAAAGGCGTGATTTTCCTCTCCCAAATCTTTTGGCACTCTTTTTTCACTCAGCAACGTAAACGCTTTATAAAGTATTGCAGTAAGATGCAGTACATTGTCAATACAACATATAGGACATGAAGAATGGCTAGTTTGTGCATTAGAGTCGACGACAAAGTGAAATCCGAGGCAGAGAAAGTTTTTTCTGATCTTGGCATGTCGACGTCAACAGCTATCAATATTTTTCTAAAACAAGTAATTCGCTGTAACGGTATTCCTTTTCCTGTTGTCGCGGATCCATTTTATTCAGCAGAAAATCAGACTCGTCTTACGCTTTCTAAAGAGCAGATGGAAAAGTCTGGCGGCACAACTCGCGAAGTGATTAAGACTGAGTAGGCGAGTTTTATTTCTAGCGTTCGGCTATCGGTTATCCGTGTTCGGCTGTCGGTTACTAGGCTGACTTCTCAAAGTAGTTTCTTGTGGAAAATAATTTGGAATAAAATCCAAATAAGCTGATATTCGGGGCAGAAAATGGATTTAATTCCAAGAAGCGGTTATCTGAAGAAGCTTGAGGCTTTTCGAGATAAGTCACTCATTAAAGTCATCACAGGCGTGCGCCATTGTGGCAAGACGATGTTGATGACTCTCTTTAAAGAGAAGCTACGCAAAACAGGGGTTCCTGCCGACGCAATCGTGACGATTGATTTTGAAGACTTCGAGTCGCTTGCTTTGACTGACCCGGAAGCGCTTCATGGTTATTTGAAGTCCAAACTCATCTCCAAAAAGGCGGTTTATTTTTTCTTAGATGAGATCCAACTCGTCAAAAATTGCTCTCAGGTTCTAGCGAGCCTTAGCCACTTAAAAGACGCTGATTTTTACTTGGCCAGTTCAAGCCCGCAATTCCTCTCATCGGAAAACGCGACTTTACTTGCTGGTCGATACATCGAAATCAAAATGTGGCCGCTTTCTTTTTCCGAATTTGTTGGCGCTCAGAAGAAAGAACGGCCTTTAGCAGAGAATTTCCGCCACTATTTAGA
>CAVCTI010000035.1:0-2117 GCA_963604755.1 Duodenibacillus sp.
CCGACGGCAAGAGAGCTTGTTGATTTTTTCCTAGGAGCCATTGAGGTCGCTCCCAACATCTCGGCTCTTGCCGAAGGGCAGACTACCCTTGGAAATGAAGGATGCGAAGAATTATCCAAATGGGTGCCTCGTATTGAAACATCGGCTGCCGTAATCGAGGTTGAGGCCCCAGCTGGGGGTGGGAAAACAAGGCTCGCTGTGACGCTTTTAAAAAGAGCCGTCGAAAAAGGCGAAAAAGCGATTTACCTAGGCTTTAACCGCAACAATATCGAGCGCTTGAGAAATTCGCCTTTTGCGTCGAAATTGCGCTTTTTTGGCACTTGGCATGAATTCGCTCGTGAGGTGACGCACGAAGAAACCGATCCTGCGAGCCTCACAGATGAAGAAAAATCGGTTTGGTTTGAAAAGATTTCTAAAGAGGCCTCCGTGACGCTAGAGACGACGGATATTCTCTATGACACGATCGTTATTGACGGGGCTGAAGACTTTCGAGTCGCGTGGATTTCCGCGTTAGCCAATGCCTTAACCGAGACGGGACACCTTTATATTCTTCGGGATAATTTCCTTTATAGCGAGTACGAGCGGCCGGAATTTATGCCACAAGATCACATTCTGGTGCGCTCGATGGAATCGGCTCGTGTTTCAAAAAAACTTGCAAATGTGATGATTCGAATGGGAATCGTCTCGCCAGACTTCGAAGGTAACGAGCGTATTCAAGAAATAAAATACGACTTTATCGATGTTGTAAATGGAGACTTTAAAAAGGCTACCACTAAAGCGTTGCAAGACGCTCTTGCATTCGGCTATCAGAAAAAAGACATTGCGCTTCTTACAGCGCACGGTTTGAGCTCTTCGCAACTCATTAAGCGCGAGGGCTTACCGGGCTTTACGTTTCGTAAGCCAACGGGCACCTTTAATAAAGAGGGCAACATGCTCTTTACTGAGGGAGAAATCTACTTTGATACCGTCAGGCGGTTTAAGGGCTTGAATTCTCCTTGCGTCATTGTCACAGAATGGGACTATCTTGACTTCGGAGAAAGGGAAAAGTCAGTTCTTTACCTTGCGATGACACGCGCCTCAATGCGTCTTGTGATTTTGATGACGCCTGAAAGCCTTCAAAACCTTATTTCTACGGTTGACAACGCATAAGTGCCAACACGAAATCTTTTCGATTCGCCTTTTGATTTTAAATAAGAAATCAGAATGTGACCGAGCACTTGCAATTTCATTCTAATTTGCGTGACCCTCTCTTTCTTTGTCGCGACAGAAAAACGGACCCTCTTTGGAGGAAAACGACAGGAAAGCTGACCCGAGGCGCATGGAAACGACAGAAAAACGGACCCACCTCGGACGAAAACGACAGATAAACGAACCCTTTTGAGGGGCAAAAAATAAGTCCTAGCGCTATGGAAAACGTAGGACTTATATAGAGGGGAAAATTTGGCTATTTAGTTATGGATTTTTTTGCGTAATGCCTCCAATGTAACAGGCTTTTCTGTGACACGACGGTCGGTATACGAAGTGTGCAATAGGTGATGCGAAATCTCTGAGCAGGGTTTCCCTAAGAATTCTGCGTAGACGCGCTGCACATCTGGATTGTTATGGCTTTGGCGCATCTTGCGGTTCTTATCGATTGTGTAAATCGCATCGATACGGGTATTGGCTCGTGTGAGATACTCACATTTGACGCGCGGAGTACCGCCACCGTCAACGCAGCCGCCTGGGCAGGCCATGATCTCGATAAAGTGATAAGGAGAGGTTCCCGCCTTAATCTGATCGACGACCTTCTGGGCATTGGCCAAGCCATGCGCTACAGCAATACGGACTTTGCCAGCGGCTCCTAAGTCAAGAGTAGCCTCTTTAAGCCAATCCATGCCGCGCACGGGTTCAAACTCAATCGGTCCCAATTCTTTTCCTGTTAAAACAAAGTGAACCGTACGGATAGCCGCTTCCATTACGCCCCCTGTGGCGCCAAAGATGACGCCCGCCCCCGTGTTTTCACTCATCACAGGAGAATCGAATTCGCTTTCTGGCGTTTTCGATAAATCGACGCCATGCTTTTTCAGGAGCCGTGCAAATTCGCGTACGGTAAGCACCAAATCCGTATCGGGTAACCC
>CAVCTI010000036.1:0-3969 GCA_963604755.1 Duodenibacillus sp.
CCCATATAGAGCATCATAGGAATGATTTTTGGGGAGTTTTTTCTCATGAGTGCACAAAAACATGGTTTTCAAACAGAAGTCGCGAAACTTTTGGATCTGCTCGCGAATTCTCTTTATTCGAATAAAGAAGTTTTCCTTCGGGAATTAATTTCGAATGCATCGGATGCAATCGAAAAGTTGCGTTTCTTATCGTTATCGGACACAAATCTCACAAAAGACGATCCCGTCTTTGCTATTCGCGTCAAAGCCGATAGCAAAGAAGGCACATTGACGATTTCTGATAACGGTATCGGTATGAGTCTAGAGGAGGCTAACGATCACTTAGGAACAATCGCCAAGTCGGGTACCGAAGAGTTCTTTAAGAGCCTTTCGGGAGATGCCGCCAAGGACGCACAACTGATTGGCCAATTTGGTGTGGGCTTTTATTCCTCGTTTATTGTTGCAGATCGCGTGACAGTCTTAACCCGTAAAGCAGGCTTATCTGAAGATGAGGGCGTACGTTGGGAGTCAACGGGTAACGGCGAATTCGAAAGTGAAAATACGCCTGTGAAGACACGTGGCACCGAAATTATTTTGCATTTGAAGGCAGATGAAAAGCGTTTCTTAGAAACGTGGACACTGCGCGAAGCAATCGAAAAGTATTCCGATCACATTGCGGTTCCCGTCTACCTTTGGGAAGAGAAGTTTGAGGCGCCCAAAGAAGGCGAGAAAGAAGACGAAAAGAAAGAGCCTAAGTTTGAATACACACAAGTTAACGAAGCAAAAGCGCTTTGGACACTCAACCCACGCGAAGTTAAAGACGAGCAGTACAAGGAGTTTTATAAGCACCTAACGCACGAGTACGGTGACCCGTTGAGCTGGGCGCATAACAGGGTTGAAGGCGACTTGGAATACACGTCACTCCTATTTATTCCGTCTGAAGCTCCTTGGGATTTGTACTCTAGAGACGCTGTGCGCGGCTTAAAGCTTTTTGTCGAACGCGTTTTCATTATGGATAAGGCTGAGGCCTTCTTACCGAACTATTTACGCTTTGTGCGTGGTCTAGTTGATACGAATGCTTTGCCGCTTAATGTCTCTCGCGAACTTTTGCAGGAAAGTGAAGCGGGCCGTAAGTTAAAGAAGGCGCTCACGAAACGTGCCCTTGACATGATTGCGAAGTTAGCCGAAGATAAAGAAAAGTACGCCAAGTTCTGGGCGCAGTTCGGTCGCGTCTTAAAAGAAGGCCCCGTGGAGGATTACGCCAACGCGCAGACGATTGCCAAACTCTTACGCTTTGCCTCAACAAAAGAAGATAGTGCAGCGCAAAGCGTGTCGTTAGCCGATTACGTCTCTCGGATGCCTGAGGGCCAAAAGAAGATTTATTACCTTGTGAGTTCAAGTTACCAGAACGCCAAGAGTTCTCCTTACCTTGAACTATTCCGCAAAAAAGGGATTGAAGTTCTTTTGCTTTGGGATCGCATCGATGAGTGGATGGTCGGTCACTTACGTGAATTTGAAGGGAATGCCTTTGTGAGCGCTAGCGCCTCGGACCTTGAATTGGGTGACTTAGCCGATAAACCCGAAAAGAGCGAAGAAGAAAAGAAGGCAAGCGACGGTCTTATCGCGCGTATGAAGGCAGCTCTCGGAGCTAAGGTCAAGGATGTGCGTGTTTCAAAGCGTCTTGTTGGGACACCGAGCTGCGTTGTTGCCGATGCTGGACAGTTCTTGACGCCTCAGATGAAGCGCATGTTAGAAGCTGCGGGTCAATCGGTTCCTGAAGATGAATACATCTTGGAAATCGATCCGGAAAATGCCCTCTTAAAGAAGGCGGCTTCTGAAACCGATGAAGCGAAATTTAAAGAGTGGGCAGAACTCGTTTTCGAGCAGGCTCTGCTTTCAGAACAAGGAAGCCTCAAAGATCCGAATGCGTTCTTGCAGCGCGTCAATCGCCTCTTGTCGCTTTAAGCGTCCGTGAAAAACAATTTCGCCCGAGGGAAACCCCGGGCGAAATGTGCTTTAGGTGGAGGGGAATGAATGAGTTTATTCGGCGACTCTCACTCCTCCTTAGACAAATAACGCAAAGCAAAGAGCATATAGACCTTAATAAAGTTGATGTACTGCTCGAGTTCAACGTATTCATTGTCGCTTCCAAGAATATCGTAGATTCCTGGACCAAGTTGCGGAACTCTCTGATTGTTGCCAACAGCAAGTTTTATAGCATCTCCTCCTCCGTTGCGGCGACCGAGACGGATTGGTGTGTGAAAGATATCGCGATAAGCATTCATACAAGCGTGGATGTCAGAATCGTTTGGATCGAATGCGATTCTTTCGCAAGAATAAAGTTTTTCGATGGTGTAGTTTCCTTGAAGGACTGGATCACTATCGAATAGTTCTTGCAATTCCTTTAGTGCGCTTTCGACTGTTTCTCCACGTGTGTAACGGCGATCGATCCAGATGGTGCAATCACTCGGATGCATATTGACGGCTCGACCTTCTTTACCAGCGCTTATGCTTGTGACATTGATAACAGCACCGAAATCTGTTCCACCGAAATACCGCTCTTTCAGTAATTTTTTGTCGTAACGGTTAACAGCTTCGATAGCACGAACAGCCATTTGTAGAGAGTCGATTTTGTTAAGTCGAGTTCCTGCATGCCAGCCATCGCTTACAAAGGTAACTTTCCATGCAATTCGACCATCGGTGTCGATAATGATGGTGTCTTCCGAGGCTTCCATACAGATGGTGAAATCGGCTTTAAGTAGCCCTAAGTCTAGGCAGTGCAAGATACCGTATTTACTTCCTTGCTCTTCATCGCAATTTAAACCGATAGAGAGTTTGCCATTTGGTTGAAAGCCCATACGTTTCAAGAAACACATGGCAAGAATGCCAGCGCAAACGCCTGCTTTCATATCTGTTGCGCCACGCGCATAGATGCGACTCCCGATAATTTCTCCAGACCAGGGGTCTCTAGCGGGCGCGTCTCCTGGAGGGAAAACATCGATATGGCCATTAAATAGAAGACTCTTTCCGGGAGTTCCTTCCCAATCACAGACGACGTTAGGTCGATTGGGATCGAGTGCGGGCATCGTAGGGTGGAAGCCTTCGCTTAGGAATTTTTGGGCGATAAATTCGGCAGCAGCTTTTTCCTGACCTGTTGGGGAAGGAATCTGCAACAGTTTTTGTAAAAATTCAATTGCTTCTGCGCGATGCGCATCCACGTAATCTGAAATAGTTTGCTTATTCATGGCGAGTTCTCTTTAAAGCATAAACATAATGGCAAAGCCGATAGAGACACTTAATATGGCATTGAGTGTTCCGAAAATTTGGAAGGGGTTGTCGTAGAGGAAACGTCCCATTGTCGTTGTGCCAGAGCGATCAATTTCACAGGCAGCAAGTGCGGGGCCATTGATTGGAAGAAGTGCAAATCCGTTTACTGCTGGGAACATTGCAATGAGACTTAACGGAGAAAGACCTAGAGCGAAACCCATTGGCATGACCGCTCTCGTTGTTGCCCCCTGAGAATTCATAAGAGCAGACATCACAAAGAGAACAAAGGCAAACGTCCAAGGCATAGATTGTGCAAGAGAGCCAAACACATCGAGGATGACAGTCTTGTGAGCTGCGATAAAGGAATCGGCAAGCCACGAGCATCCAGCAATTGAAATCATCGTTGTGACAGCAGAGCGAAGAATGTGGCTCTGAGCAACTTGCTTCATATTGGGCCTAAAAGCACAGATGAGAATAGCCGCTGTCGTCATCATGACAAGCTCAATGGTTGTTGTCATGCTTAAAGGTGAATGGTTGGAAGAAAAACTTCTCAGTGTTGGGAAGAAACCAGCGCTTACGATGTAAATGATGCCAAAAGCGAATAGGATTAGAGAGAATTTTGATTTTGTCGTAATGGTGACTAAGGGAGCGTTTGCAGGAGGTGTAACAAGACCGGCAGCGAGGCGCTCCTGATAGATTTTTTCATCTTTAAGTTCTGCCCCC
>CAVCTI010000036.1:3979-5498 GCA_963604755.1 Duodenibacillus sp.
CCCCAATGCCGATAGAGTTGGGAAATGAGAATAACGGAAATCAATCCAGCAGGTAGGCTAATCGTCAAAATGGTTGCCAAAGATATTTCTTGATGGCCGTAGTAAGCGAACAATCCAATCAAAGCGGCAGTTGCAGCTGAAATCGGACAGGCTGTGATAGCGCACTGTGCTGCCATGGTCGCAGGTACCATTGCACGTTCTGGGCGAATTCCATTGGCGTAGGCTACCTCGTAGACGACAGGTTGCAGAGTAAAGCAGACCATAGCCGTTCCAGCAAAGACGGTTAGAAAGAACATAACGATGGGAGCAATCAACAATAAGCGCGTTGGGTTACTGCGAATGATTTTGGCTCCGATGGCAATAAGAAAATTCAAACCGCCACAGGCTTCAAGAACAGCCGAGCAAGTGCAAACGCACAAAATAATGAAGCACACATCAGCAGGCATTGCCGTTGGCGATAGACCAAAGAATAGATGCAATAGGGCAAGCCCTGCGCAACTCATGACGCCAATGCCGACAGCACCAAAACGCGTGCCAATCAGAATGGCGGCAATCACGATAAGAAACTCAGTTAATACAGACATTGTTCAGGGTCCTTACAGGTAATGTGTTTTGAGTTAACTGATAGTGAATGTAAGAAAACAGGCATTCGTGTTTTGTTTGTTATGAGACGCCCGCACAAACAGCGAATTATTGCTACATGCTCACAACAGACGGAGACATTATGAGAGGAGGAGATGCTGCGCATTAACTTTTATTTATAAGTTTTGATAATGTCCATATCAAATTTTATATAATCAGGCCATAGAGATTTAAAGGGATTAGTCGCACTACAAAGGCTACATTACTTAGGAAAAATCATGCTGAAGGAACTCCACAAAAGAATTCTTCTGTCATTAGCAACAACGCACAGCATTTCACAGACGGCGAGAGATCTTGGAATATCGCAACCTGCGGTTTCAGCGGAATTGCGTCGACTAGAAAAGGCTGTCGAGGGAGAGGTTTTCCGTCATGGAATGCGACCGATAACGTTTACGACACTCGGCCAAATTATTTTGGAGCAGGCGCGCAAATTAGAAACACTAGAAACTCAGACGCAAGACATTCTTTTTGATTACCACCAAGGGATCATGCCGCTTTGGCAGATAGGATGCGTGGACTCTTTTTCTTCAAGCGTGATGCCATACTTCATTGCTGATTTGCTGACAACGAGTCGCAGGATTGTCGTAAAAACAGGCGATTCCAAAAATATGGAGAAACTCCTTGAAGAGGGGAGACTTGATTTTGCTGTGGTCAATTCTGATATGACAGATAAAGGTTTTTTCTGTACACGATTGTTTTCAGAACAGTATCAGTTGGTTATCCCTTCGGCGATAGCACAACGTAATCACCGTGACATTTCTCACTACACCACTATTTTGCAAAAACTCCCCGTTGTTTTTTCCGGAGCACTAACTTTGGACAATATTGTTGCTCACCAAGCAGTGAGAACGTTAGGTTTTGAGCCAGATTGTGTGAT
>CAVCTI010000037.1:0-6538 GCA_963604755.1 Duodenibacillus sp.
GGCGGGAAAATTGAATCAGGTGAAACCGCTGAGCAAGCCATTGTTCGAGAAATTCAGGAAGAACTTAATGTAACGATCGTGCCCGAGAAACTCGTCACAACTGTTGAATGCGACTATCCGAAGTTTCATCTAACGATGCACTGTTTTCTTTCGAGCATCAAAGAAGGACACGTCGCTCTTCTTGAACACGAGGCAATGAAGTGGCTTACCAAGGACGAACTCGATAGCGTTGGCTGGCTTCCCGCAGATGTCGAAGTTGTTGAAAAACTAAAGCCTCTACTTGGCTAAGATGTTTTCAAGGGTTAGGGAACTTCTATTTTGTTCCTCTCCCTATTCTGAAAATTCCCAAGAAATTTAAAGCTTGGTGAGATCGCTCCCACCAAGTTTCTTCTTAATATCAACCTACTCAACGCTCGAAATTAGATAAGCATCAAAGAGCGTAAGTATGTAACGATAATTGCAATAACCATCACAGGAATCGTGCGACGCACGAGTTGGAAGGGATCTAAACCTGTGACATCTGCAATAGCGTTTGCGACACCCGCAACAGGACTCGAAAAACGCGCCATACCGAGTTACTTTAATTGAAAAGATCGCCCTGACGAGGCCCCTCTTCTTTGGCGCCAGTACCGAGCATCGTTAAGAGCTCTGCCTCGGTGATAACTGCGACTTGAAGTTCGCGGGCTTTATCGAGTTTACTTCCAGCGGCCTCTCCTGCAACGACAAAATCGGTTTTCTTAGAAACTGATCCTGAGACTTTGCCACCAGCAGCAAGAATCTTATCTTTGGCTTCGTCGCGTGAAAGCGTCGGAAGCGTTCCTGTTAAGACAAAGGTCTTTCCTGCTAGCGCAGTATTACTTTCTTTGGCGCCCTCTTCTTTAGGCCAAGTGACACCCAAATCGCAAAGCGCACGAATCACCTCCAAATTGCGAGGCTCTTTAAAGAAGGATTCAATCGACTCGGCGATGACTTCGCCTACGTCATTTACTTCTTCGAGCTCTTCAATCGAGGCCTTCTCTATCGCTTCAAGGGTCTTAAAGTGGCTTGCTAAGTCGCGAGCGGTCGCCTCTCCGACATGCCGAATCCCTAAGGCAAAGATAAAGCGAGCAAGTGTCGTTTCTTTACTCTTAGCGATGTTCTCAAGGAGGTTTGTCGCGCTTTTCGCGCCCATTCTGTCGATTGTCGTTAGGTTTTCAAAGGTTAGGCGATACAAGTCTGCGCTTGTCTTCACTAACCCTTTTTCGACGAGGATATCGACCATCTTTTCACCAAGGCCCGTGATATCCATCGCGCGGCGCGTTGCAAAGTGAATAAGGGATAACTTCAACTGGGCAGGACAAACTAAGCCCCCTGAGCAGCGAGAATCCTTTTCTTCTTCGTCTCGCACAACCGCTGACCCACAGATCGGGCACGTCTTTGGCATCACGAAGGCTTTGGCGTCCGCCGGTCTCCTTTCCTTTAAGACTCGCAAGACTTCCGGGATGACGTCTCCTGCGCGACGGACAACGACTGTGTCGCCAATCATCAAATCAAGCTCACGAATGTGGTCTTCGTTATGCAGTGTCGCGTTACTCACTGTGACTCCACCCACAAAGACGGGAGCCAATCGAGCAACGGGTGTCACGCGCCCTGTGCGACCGACTTGCACGTCAATCCCTAGAACACGCGTTAACGCTTCTTCCGGTGGATACTTGTGTGCGCAGGCCCAACGGGGTTCTCTTGCGACAAAGCCGAGTCTTTTTTGAAGAGCAAAGTCGTTTACCTTGTAAACGACGCCATCGATTTCAAAGGGTAGTGTCGGACGAATCTCTTCAACGTACTTATGAAAGGCAGCAAGTCCTGCGGCATCAGTAACCACCCTTCGGGTCTTTACAACAGGAAAGCCCATCGCAAGAAAGCGATCTAAAAGTCCTGATTGCGTTTTCGCAAAATCAGGGTCAGTACATTCGCCCAAGCCATAGGCATAAAAATGCAAGGGGCGCGACGCGGTGATGCGGCTATCGAGTTGACGCAAGGCGCCAGCGGCAGCGTTACGGGGATTCACGAAAAGCTTTTCGCCTGCGAGCTCTTGCTTCGCGTTTAGCTTTTCAAAGTCGCTCTTATGAAGAATTACTTCCCCGCGAACTTCCAAAACATCAGGAACGTTTTGGGCTTCAATCCTTAAAGGGATATTGCGTATCGTACGAGCGTTTGCTGTGACGTCTTCGCCGACGATTCCATCACCACGCGTGGCAGCAAGAACGAGATCGCCCTTTTCATAACGAAGGTTAATTGCTAAGCCATCGAACTTAAATTCGCAGTCGTATTCAATAACGGGAATATCTGGGAGATCTTTACGAACACGGTCATCGAACGCATAGGCACCAGCGTCTGTGAAGTCCGTTTCCGTGTGAATAGAAAGCATCGGAACGACGTGCGTGGCTTTCCTTAAATCCGACCTTACTTCCCCACCCACACGCTGCGTCGGAGAAACTGGCGTTTTTAACTGCGGGTACTTCGCTTCAAGCGCTTGCAGTTCACGAAAGACGCGATCGTACTCGCCATCGGGAACGCTTGGAGCGTCCAAGACGTAATACTCGTAGTTCCAACGATTAAGGAGTTTGGCAAGTTCTTTGGCGCGAGACGCTTCTTCATTTGAGGGAGTTCCTGCGTCAAAAAGATCGATCTCTTTCATGCGTTTTTCTTAACGTGAGAAAAGTTTCACAGTACGCTCGGCACCTAAGGCTAAACCTTGCGAATCCATCTCAAGCGCCAATTTCTTTAATTCTGCATCAATGTAAGTGGCCGCCGCGGCTCCGATTGGATTTTTCGCTTGGTCGACTAAAACGCCACCCAAATCACAGGCGAGGTCGTTTGCGGTTTCGAATAAATCTTGTAAGGGTTTTAATGCGGGGTCGCAAAGCGGAATATCCAATTCAAGCGCAATGCTTGTGGGATTTTCTGGCCTCACATGAACCGTAAAGTAGGGATCATTTTCTTTTTCCGCACACTTTACAAAAGCGCTACCTCTATGTGTAAAGCCGTCCTTCACAAGGGTATCCTTTAAGAGATTTCCTTCGAAAGGAGCTTCTGTCTCAACGTAAAGGGACAAGGTGTTGTCGTAATGCGAAATCAGAGTCTTTAATGTCTTTGCTTGATTTACAACCCCGACCACATCAGGCATCTCGGCATCGGCTTCGATTTCAATGGAGATGCGATTGGCTAACTGCAAAAAGCGAGAAACGAGTAAGTCATCGGCAACGTGAGAGCGGTTCGCGAGTTGCATCTTAATCACAACCGCACTACACGAGTCATTGCCGCGGACATTGGCATCCCAAACCCCAACTTCCTCGTTAAAGTAATCAGCGATCACAACATCGGTGAGTTCTTCAGCATCGATAAAAGCCTGCACTTGAACGAGGCGATCTGCGGTAAAGATTTTCTCTTTCGGTGTGAACTTCACCCAAACATCAAGCATCGCATCCACGTTCGGCAGTGTTCTTCCTTTGTGTGTGACTAAGGGCTTAATTTCTGGGGCAAGTTCAGGTTGCTCTAAAGCGACCTTGGGGAGTTCTTCAGCGACGGGCTCTTCAATGTGAGGAACTTCGGGCGCGGGTTCTGGCGCCACAATAGGGGCCTCAACTGCCGAAGCGGCGCCCTCGCCCTCTTCTTTTACGGGTTCATCGAGTTTCGGAGCCTCAGGTTCATCGGCGCTGATCGCATCGGTTAACGCAGTCTTCTCGGCATTTTCTCCAATTAACGCGTCTCCTACGCCCTGGCGCATTTTTTTACTCACGTCTTCTGCAGGGGCCTCAGTTTTGCGGCGCCGCACAAAAGCAAAATAAAAAATAAGTAGCACAATAAGTGCAGCAATCCAAAGCAAATAGGAAGGCTCGATACCGAACATGTTCTAAGTCCTATCGAAAAGTAAAAATTTCTCTTGTAACAATATCACGACTGTGCCAATTCTGTCGCTTCACGAATATCAACCGCCACAACGCGCGAAACGCCAGGTTCTTTCATCGTCACACCGATTAACTGCTCCAATTGCTCCATCGACACACGATGGTGCGTAATCATCACAAATTGCGTGGCTTCACTCATGGCGGCAATCTTCTTGACTAACCGGTCTTGATTGGCTTCATCCAAAGGCGCATCCACTTCGTCGAGCAAACAGAAGGGCGCCGGGTTTAATTTAAAGATTGCAAAGACCAAGGCAGTAGCCGTCAAGGCCTGCTCGCCACCCGAGAGAATCTTCACGCTCGTATTCTTCTTACCTGGGGGCTGCGCTATGACGTCAATTCCCGTATCAAGAATTTCTTCACCCGTGAGGCGCAACTCAGCACCTCCCCCACCAAAGAGGCTTGTGAACATCTCACCAAAATTCTTATTGACCGTATCAAAGGTCGTGCGTAAGAGTTCACGGGTTTCAGCGTCAATCTTGCGAATCGTTTCTTCAAGATTCTTAATCGCTTCCTCAAGGTCAGAAACCTGGCGTTCGGTTTCTGCCATCGCCTTTTGGCTGGCATCCAAGTTTTCAAGAGCGGCGTGATTCACGGGTCCCAAAGCGGCAATCGCTTCCGTGAGTCTTGTCACTTTCGCTTTCACGGCTGGCGTCTTGAGATTCTCCTCAATAACTCTCTTCGCTAACTCTTCGCGGTTGGCGTTTAATTCATCTAAATGCGCCGTAAACGCTTCGCCTTGCGTAATAAAGGTTTGACGTTTCACTTTCAAGTCAGAAATCTCTTGCAAGATCGGTGCCTGGGACTCTGCGATTTCTCGCTGTTTGGCGCGGGCTTCTTCTAGTGTATTTTCTGCAGCTTCTGCTTCTTGCTCAGCAACTTTGAGGTTTTCTCGAGCAGCATCCAACGCTCGCGTCAAGTCTGATAGCCCTGCCTCTTGCGCTTTCACATCCAAGCTTTGGAGTTCAGTTCGAAGCTCTTCAACCTCAGTAGCTAAGCGCTCGATTTCCTGCGTAATGCTTTCCCCTTCACGCTTAGCGTCTTCGGCTCGCTCTTTATCAGAAGTTGCCTGCAATCGCGCCATTTTGACTTCCGACTTCTTTTCGCTTGCGGCTTCTTCTAGGTCGCTAACGCGATGTTCGGCTTGCTCTAACAAAATCTGGGAGTCTGTCACTGCTTGCTGTTTAACGCCAAGCTCTGCGTCAAGCGCTTCAAATTTCGCTTCAACGGCTTCTCGCTCTTCGGTGAGCTGCTCTAAGCGCCCTTCTAAGATCTGAGTGTCCTCTGCGGCTTTTTTCGTGCGGCTATTCCAGAGCTCGATTTCTCCAGCTAAGCGAGTCGATTCCACTTGCAACTCATGCAAACGCGTTCTTTCCGAATCAATCGCTGCGCTCATCGATTCAATAGAAGCGGCAAGAGTGGCGAGTTCCCCGCGCTTTACACCCTCGTCATCAGCGACACTTTCCAATTCGGACTTAATTTCCTCTTCTTTTTCGGAAAGCTCTCGGATTTCTTGGGCGCGCGACAAGGCGCCTGAAGCTTCGTTTTCTTCTGCCCAGAAGGTGATCGAGAAGCGATCGACCATGTGACCGGCCGCCGTCACAATCTTCTCGGCGTTTTTGAGTTCGGCTCTCTTTTGGAGGGCTTCAACTAAATTTTCCGCAACATACACGTCGGCAAACCACGCAGAAAGCGCGTTTTTGACAACGGCGTCCTCACTATCGACGAACTCAATTAGATGCTTTAAGCCAATACTGGACTCTTCCGCTTTAACAAAGTCCGTTGCCCCAAAGAAAACCAATGGGGCTGGAGGCGCTGTGTTTTCGAGTGAGGCAACACTTGCCGCGTCCTTTAATGACAAGGCTCCCGACTTATGATTAAGGACCGCTTCAACCGCTCTTGTGTAGTGAGAATCGACCGTAATGCGCTCAAAAAGGCGTTTGACGCCTCCAAAGCCCATCGTGTTAATCCACTCAGAGAGTTTTCCTTCCTGACCGATTTTCGCTTGTAGGCTCTCAAGCGTTTGTAGGCGTGAACTCACACGAGCCAAGTCGGCACTCAAGGTGTTTTTCTTTTCTGTTAAGGCATTGAGTTTTTCTTGAAGCGCTTCTTTCTTCGAAGTCTCTACCTCTAACGCCGCGCTTTGATCTTCGAAGGCAGCCTGCGCTTCATCG
This sequence comes from Duodenibacillus sp., assembly GCA_963604755.1. Classification (GTDB taxonomy): domain Bacteria; phylum Pseudomonadota; class Gammaproteobacteria; order Burkholderiales; family Burkholderiaceae_F; genus Duodenibacillus. The sequence continues at coordinate 6,116 of CAVCTI010000037.1, forward strand.
ATCTCACCATCAAGCGCTTTAAAGCGTTCGGTATCGGGCTCTTTGACGCTTTCCATTTCTTCGCGTAATGCCGCCAACCGCGTTTCGGCATCCGTGATCTCACGCTCAAAAGATTGCATCTCAACATTGACAACCGCAATCTTATTTTCCGCTTCTAGGGCACTCGTCCGAGCCGACTCATAGGTCTGTCGCGCATCGTCATAATGGGCACTTGCCGCTTCAATGTCTTCAGCCATCGCCTCTAACGTGGCTTCTGTTTCCGTCGCTTGAGCTTCTAACGTTGCAGCGTGCTCTAGAAGAGCCTTTTCTCTCTCGCAACTTGCTTCAAACGCAGTTTTCCGTTCGGCACTACGCTCGACGTCGCCTGCGATCTGGCGATTGATGGTGTCTTTCCTTTCAACGATGTGACGGATATCGCCTTCG
>CAVCTI010000038.1:0-3394 GCA_963604755.1 Duodenibacillus sp.
AGAAACAGGGGGCGTTAACTGACGTCGGATGAACCGACTTTATCAACACCCCCTTCGTTTTGAGAGGCGAAAAAAAGGGTGCTGATTTTTCTTCAACACCCTTTGTAGCTAAACCGGCGGCCAAAAAGATTACTTCTTCGCTTTCTTGGCAGCGGCTGCGTCGTTTAATTCCTTATTCTTCGCGGCAAACTTAGCGCGGAACTTCTCAACGCGACCAGCTTCAACGATACGAGTCTGAGCACCCGTGTAGAAGGGGTGGCTCTCGGAAGAGGTATCCAACTTAAAGAGCGGATAGGTCTTGCCGTCGATTTCGATGGTTTCCTTTGTCTGCACGGCGCTCGAAATAATGAACGTCTTATTAACAGAGATGTCAAGGAACGCGACTTCGCGGTATTCGGGATGAATATTCGGTTTCATTTTTCTATAGCTTCCTAGTGATTGTTTTGTCGGTCGCCCTGGCGTCCTTGCGCGCCCGCCGCCCTGAAAGGCGGTCTTACAGCGGGCATGCGCCCACGTGCCAAACCGGGAAAGGTGTCCATTATGGTGGAACAGATGCGTAAATGCAAGGCAAAAGAGAAGGTTTTTCGCTAATTTCTCGTCGCTTTGTTGTCTTCACGAAGAGGACGGCTACTATCGAACATTCGACGCACATTAATCACGGGTTCAATGCCCTTGAGCTCTTGAAGGATTCTCTCTAAGTGTTTGTTGTCTCGCACTTGAATCATAAGGCGTAGCGTTTGCGTGCGTCCTGTGATTTGATCGGTAATACCAACGCCCGTAATTGCGGAATGCAGTTTCGCAAGAAGTGTTGCAGCACGCGCTAACGTGGCACGTTCATCTTTCACCAATAAAAGGATGGGAACAGCAAAAAGAGCCTCTGCGTGACTTTCTTCTTTCCACTGCACAGGCATCCAACGGCTTGGATCAATGCGCCGGCCTTTTTCTACGTGTACGCAATCGGCTCGGTGCACACTTAGGCCTAAGCCGTTACGCATAAAGCCCCAGATGGCGTCTCCTGGTATTGGGTGGCAACAGCCAGCAAGCTGCACGGCAACGCCTTCGGTTCCGTGAATCGTCACAGGAACTCGGCTTGTGGCAGGGGCTTTTTCTTGCGCAAAACGCGTAATGCGGCTAATGAGAGCTGCGGCAAAAATCTTTCCTAAACCAATGTCAGCATAAAGCGCTTCACGGTTTTTCTCATTGGTTTCTTTCAGAATCTTGTACCAAATCGGTTCTGGTACCGTATCGATATCGAGTTTGGCTTCAAGGGCGGCCTTAAAGAGGGCCTCCTGACCGAGTTTCACGGACTCCTCAGGGTTTCTCTCACGTAAGAATTCGCGGATCTTGGCGCGGGCTTTCCCGGTTCTTACGAAGCGAAGCCACTCGGGAGCCGGGTGCGCCGCATCGTCCGTGAGAATCTCGATCATGTCGCCATTACGCAAAATGCGGGAAAGCGCGGCGTGTTCGCCGTTGACGCGACAGTCGATGGCGTGGTTGCCGATTCCTGTGTGGATTTGATAGGCAAAGTCAACAGGAGTCGCTCCTTGCGGTAGCGTCAAGATGCGGCTCTTCGGAGTAAAGACATAAATTCTGTCTGGGAAGAGGTCAACCTTGATGTTTTCAATAAATTCTGAGGGGTCAGTGCTCGTGCGCTGAATTTCCATCAGGCTCTGAAGCCAATTGGAAACGAGCGTTTGAATTTCACTGGTGTCCATCCCATCGCCATAAATCCAGTGCGCAAGAAGCCCTTTTTCTGCGATGCGATGCATCTTCTCGGTGCGAATCTGATATTCAATCGGGGTCCCAAAGGGGCCCACAACAGTTGTGTGTAGGCTCTGATAGCCATTGGACTTCGGGATGGCAATAAAGTCTTTAAAGCGACGGTTAATCGGCTTATAAAGCCGGTGGAGGGCCCCTAACGTGAGGTAGCACTCCTCAACGGTACGCACAATGATACGAAAGCCGTAAATATCCAAAACTTCGGAAAACGAGGCGTGCGTATCGCGCATTCGATTGTAGATTCCGTAAATTGTGCGGTCTCTACCTTGAATGCGGGCGCGAATATTGGATTTTGGAAGCGCTTCACGCGTCTCTTTTAAGATTCTTTCAAGAACGGCTCGGCGTTTATCTCGCGTTCTTAAGACGTTGGCCTGCAAGATTTTGTAGCGCAAGGGATGCTGATTGATAAACGCTAATTCTTGCAATTCACGGTAAACGCCATTGAGTCCCAAACGGTGTGCAATCGGAACAAAGATTTCCAAGGATTCTGTTGCGATGCGGCGTCGCTTCTCAGGGCGCATCACGCCCAACGTTCTCATGTTGTGCAGACGGTCAGCAAGCTTAACAAGGATGACTCGCACGTCGCGACTCATCGCTAAAAGCATCTTGCGAAAACTTTCGGCTTGGGCAATTTCGTTAGAGGAAAAGCTAATTTTCGCAAGCTTACTAACGCCATCGACGAGTTCGGCGATTTGAACGCCAAAGCGCTCGACCATCTCGAGTTTACTCATCCCTGTGTCTTCAAGGACATCGTGCAGTAGCCCAGCGCAAACCGTATCGGCATCCATATGCCAGTCCGCGAGAATCGAAGCGACTGCCAAGGGGTGCGTAATGTAAGGCTCTCCAGACATCCGAAACTGCCCTAAATGCGCTTCGTCTGCGCAGCGGAAGGCATCTTTGATACGTTCAATGTCAGCTTTCGAAAGATAAACCGCGCAACGGTCTAAGAGCTCAGAACTTGTGACAATCTTGGCGGGTTCTGAAACAGAGAAAAAGAGAGGAAGGTCGGCTTCTTCGCCAATGCGATCTTGTGGATGTGTTAGGTACGCAACATCGTAATCCTCATCTGTTTCTGAGGATCGGAGTGTTGGCAGTGTTGTACCCGTTTTTGTCTCCATGGTCGCTCTGGCTTTCGGCCCGAAGGCTCCTTACTGAGCCAAAAATGCCCAAAGCACAAAGCACTTTAGGCATCATAGACGGATGAAGAGTTATAAGGGCACGCGCTCGAGCATTTCTTTACCGATGTAACCCTGTTCGATTTCGCGCAGAGCAACGACCGTGTATTTGTCCTTTGTGTCAACTCGTGGCGTATGACCTTGTGAGAGCATACGAGCACGGTATGTCGCGCAAAGAACAAGTTCAAAGCGGTTTTGCACCTTCTTAAGACAATCTTCGACAGTAATACGAGCCATTTGAGTTCAACAATTAATTCGGAAAAGACTCATTTTACAACAAATAAAGCACTCTGAAAATCCCAATTTCTGGATTTTCGCGTCTTCTGTGAAATCGAGTCGGCTAAAAGGCTAGAAGACCTCGTAAGTTGCTAAACGCAATCCCACGTAGACAACAGCCAAGCGTTTTAGGTTCGGGATTACTTTAACGGCTTCCCCAGCGC
>CAVCTI010000039.1:0-714 GCA_963604755.1 Duodenibacillus sp.
TTATCCCTAATCTTCCAATTTGCTATTTTTGCTTTTTGTCAAGTTTTTAGAATCTTTCCCCGTATTCCGAGAAGAACCTCTTCGAGTTTGGAATCAAGTTCTACTAACAACTTTGTAAAATCCACTAGAGAGAGGGCAAGGATTTTTTTATTGGCTCTGTATCGGACAAATCTCTTAGCGAGCTCAACCGCATGTTCAATCTCGATAAACAATCTCGGATCCAGAACGGGGAATTCGATGGAATTGTCCAACTTGTTATATTTGATTTTGTCCTCTAGCTCCTTTCTGAAAAAATCCTCTCAATTAATAGGGAGAGGGTAGACCAGATATTCTTTGACCTTGAGATTCCTAACTCGTTCTTGTGTGATTCCAAGGTCTTTGCTCATTACGTAAGCATCGAGTTTATCTGGCTCGCCTTTGTGCTGTTCGGAGTAGAAGTGAAACATCATCAATTCAAATTCTGCCTTGGTTAATGTTCCGAAATTTCGGTTGTAGAAACATTTCGCAAGCTCATCGAAAAACCCCGCTTTCTGTTCAATAGATAACGTCGGGTCTTGCTGATCCTTTGGTTCTGTTTCGTTGTCTAACTTTTTCATAACTATTCTTCTGTCTGTATGGAAGGGAACCTGCTCGCCAAAAACATCTTCTTGCCTATGGCAAACCTATGCAGAGTATCTTTCCTAGTGCGCCAGTTCGGCGCTAACCACACAGGCG
>CAVCTI010000039.1:724-2920 GCA_963604755.1 Duodenibacillus sp.
AAGCTGAATTTGTGTGCCAGGTAAGAAAACCATGGCCGCTGGGTTATAAAACGGAGCAGAAACGTCATCCCCTGTGATGCCAGCTCCAGAGTAGGCACGACCGAGCGTGACGACAGATTGTTCTGTCAACTGAAATGAAGCTGCCCACGCCTCGGACGCAACCGTTGCGACTGCACACACGCAAGCTCCGATTGCCGTCATCTTCTTTAAATACATGGTAAGAATCCCCTATGTAAAAAAATAACTACATCCGCATGCCAAAAGGCTTACCGGATAGCGAGATGCGAATTTTGAAAAAATATCAAGGGGAAAATCGCCAGTTTTTTTAAGTAGAAACCCTAGTGCGCCAGTTCGGCGCTAACCACACAGGCGGGTGAAAGTCCTGCCCTGACAAAGCCTAGCAAGCAGTCAGTACTTAGTCTTGGAGTCAAAGCCGTGAGGTGAGATTTAAGCGTAGACAAAGGAGTTCAAGAGCCGCAATGCGTGAGCGTGAAGCCGAAATGGCCTCGTTAATACAAGAAGCGGAAGCCGATGCTTCTAGGATGGCAGCAGGCAGAAATGCACAAGCCGCTAAGCAAGGAATGTGCAGGTTCCGTCGGGGTTTTAAGGCGTGGCGAGTGAATAAAGGGTGATTAGCGTACCTGGGAGGTCTGACACTCTCCCGAAAGGGTAAGTCCTAAACAAGGCCGATAAAGTCAAGCGAGGGACGAAGGAGAGTCAGAAGTCGGATTGCCTCATAGTAGCGGTGAAGGTCGTGAAAGCGATTGGAGCGAAGGGGGCAACAAATCAACAATCGGTAGAGGTAAAACATGCAAGGAACTAGAGTCCCGAAAACCATGGAACATGCGCTGAAGCCGATAAGGTATCAGTCGGAGAAACACAAGAAACTTACAACACTTATAAATCGCATCAATGCGAGGAGTCTTTGGGAAGCCCATGTAAAACAGGAGCGAAGGAAAGCAACCGGCGTTGACGGAGTGACAAAAGACGAATATGCAAAAGAACTCCCGGAGAACTTGCAGTCTCTCGTGGAGAGGATGAAGCGATTCGACTACATTCCACAACCCGTACGTCGTACCTACATCCCCAAGGCCAATGGAAAACTGAGGCCTCTAGGCATCCCAGCTTACGAAGACAAGCTTGTGCAAAGCGTTATGGCAGATATTCTCAACGAAGTCTACGAGCCCCGATTCCTGAACTGTTCCTACGGGTTCAGGCCTGAACGGAGTGCGCATGATGTTGTCAGAGGAATAAACCAAGCCGTGATGACGCGACACGTAAACTACGTCTTAGAGGCGGACATTAGAGGATTCTTTGACAACCTCGACCAGAAATGGCTCATCAAATTTCTTGAGCACGATATCGCAGACCGAAACTTTATACGCTACATCGTCAGGTTTCTGAAAGCGGGGATAATGGAGGGAACGGAACTCACCGACAGCGACAAAGGAACTCCGCAGGGAGGTCTGATATCGCCTGTGCTGGCGAATGTTTACCTGCATTACGTGCTCGACCTGTGGATCACTAAACGCGTTAAGCGACAAGTGACTGGAGAGATGTTCTACTTCAGGTATGCGGATGACTTTGTTATCCTCTTTCAAACAGAAAAAGAAGCTCGCATGGTAATGGAAATGCTCAGGGAGCGTCTTGAAGCCTTCGGACTTGAACTAGCAGAAGATAAAACAAGAATTCTTCCGATTGGCAAGTACAAAGGAACAAAAGAAAGCTTCGATTTCCTCGGCTTTACGTTCTTTAACGCTAAGACGGAAGACGGTCACTATAGACTCGGAATACGCTCCAGCGAAAAGAAGATGAAGGCCAAGCGAATGGCGGTGAGAGAGTGGCTGTGGACACGACTGAGGAAGCCAATAGTGGAGACGCTTATAAAGCTAAACCGTAAATTGGCAGGGCACTACAACTACTATGGGATAAACGGAAACGCACGTGCGCTATGCAAGTTCAGATGGTACGTAATGCGTGCCACAGTGAAAATGCTCAGGCGACGCGGGCAAAGGCGACCAATAACATGGAAGAAGTTCACTGAACTTTGGAGTGAATATGTGGCGCCGGTGTCTATTACCAAGGAGATATGGAAGTGCAAGCCGATGTCGATTTGAAGAGCCGGACGCCTTAATAGGGCACGTCCGGTTCTGTGAGGGGGAGGACGGGGCGAGCCTCGTACCTCTCTACTCGACA
>CAVCTI010000040.1:0-5198 GCA_963604755.1 Duodenibacillus sp.
CCTCGATGCGCGCTAAGACCGAAGGCGCCCAAATTCGCACGTTTGGTATCTCTGAACCAAAAGACGCGGGTGAATATGGATTAACAAACGACGGAGGTCTTTCCTGGCTTTCTGAAATCCCCGCAACGCGCGTTACGGGTCCGAAGCGTCGTAGTTTACTTTTGGCCCCTGACCCCGTTGAAAAGCGCCTTTTGATGCCTGTTGCGTCTTTAAAGATTCGTGGGCAACACAATGCCATGAATGCTTTGGCCGCCATCGCTTTGGTTGAAGCTACTGGCGTGAACCTATCTGCTGCTCTTCGGGCCCTCTCGCAATTTGCGGGCGAATCGCACCGCGTGCAATTTGTCTTAAAGACTAATCGTGGTGTTGAATTTATCGATGACTCCAAGGGCACGAATGTGGGAGCGACGTGCGCGGCGTTAATTGGCCTTGGCGCCACGGGGCAAAAGTGTTCTCTTATTCTTGGGGGGGACGCCAAAGGGCAAAGCTTTGAAGATATTGCTGAGGCTGTTGCCGCCTATGCGCGTCACGTTGTTTTGATTGGACGCGATGCCAAATTTATCGAGCCCGCTCTAGTCAATACGGGAGTTCCTGTCACAAACGCTGGGTTTGATTTTGAAAAAGCTATTGACTTGGCGTACGCGGCAGCGCACGAGGGAGACGCTGTGCTTTTGAGCCCTGCGTGCGCGAGTTGGGATATGTTTAAAAACTACGCGGAGCGTGCGGCTCGCTTTATTGCGAAAGCCAAAGAAATCGCAACTATTGAGGCTTAAGACTTGTGTTTGGAATCGGCCGAGAAAAAGACAAATCGCAAAGTGTCCCAGCCTGGGTCGGGGCCGATTCGAGCCTATTAGGTGGCAAAAGCTCGCGAAGTAACAAGCCCGAAGGCTTTGATGTTGCGGTTGCCTTAATTACGATTGCACTCCTTGCCTTTGGTGTGCTGATGGTCTATTCGGCTACGATTTCTTTTGCCGATAACCCCAAATACCAAACAGACACGTACCACTTTGTTGCGCGACAGTGCCTTTGGATTGCTGTTGGGTGCGCGATTGGCTTTTTCGTCTATCAAGTCCCGATGCGCCTTTGGCGTCGTTCGGCTCCCCTTTTAGCAGGCATCGCGATTTTCTTACTTATTGTGGTCTTAATTCCAGGGATTGGGCGATCAGTGAATGGCGCACGACGTTGGATTGCATTCGGTCCTGTGAGTTTTCAAGTCACAGAATTTGTAAAGTTCGCGATTTTGATTGCGGCGGCTGCCTTTACCGTCAAGCGCCAAGACTACATGCACTCGGTTACAAAGGGCTTGGGACCGATGCTAGTTGTGATGGTTGTGGTCGCAAGCTTGATTGGTTTGCAGCCTGACTTAGGGGCCACGGCTGTCATCATTGTGATTGCGATGGGTGTGCTTTTCCTCGGGGGGCTAGATAGCAAAATCTTCACAGTGGTTCTTGTCTTAGCCTTTAGCTTTGGCATCTCGATGATTTATCTCTCGCCCTGGCGCTTAGAGCGCATGATTTCGTACTGGGACGTTTGGGCCAATGCCTACGGCAAGGGATATCAGTTAAGCCACTCCTTGATTGCCTTTGGTCGAGGCGAATGGTTTGGTGTGGGGTTGGGCGCATCAATTGAAAAACTTCACTACTTACCTGAGTCGCACACAGACTTTATTGTTGCCGTAATCGCTGAGGAATTTGGTTTTATTGGAGTGGCGGTTTTAATTATCGCTTTCTATGTTTTTGTGCGTCGTGCGTTTGCGATTGGCAGACAGTCAATTAAACTCGATCGCGTCTTCTCAGGCCTTGTGGCTGAGGGTATCGGGATTTGGATAGGATGTCAGGTGATTGTGAACTTAGGGGTTGCTACAGGGTTGTTACCTACAAAGGGTTTAACGCTACCCTTTGTGAGCTATGGGGGCTCATCTCTAATCGCTACAATTGCCGCGGTCGCGCTTTTACTACGTGTGGATCGAGAAAACCGCGTTCTGATGCGAGGAGGACGAGTTTAGGTATGGGAGAAAAACATCTATTGATTGCAGCGGCAGGAACTGGCGGACACGTGATGCCAGGGTTAGCCGTTGCGCGCGAGATGGAAAAACGCGGTTGGTGTATTACGTGGATTGGAACCAAAACAGGGATGGAAGGCAATCTTGTGAAAAAAGACGGGATTGATTTCATTGGTCTGGACTTTCGCGGCATGCGAGGCCACGGGGCTCTCGCCTTTGTCAAAGGCGGCATTAAGCTACTTTTCGCCATTTTGAAGTGCCGCAGTTTGATTAAGAAACTCAAGCCTGATGTGTTTTTCACAACAGGGGGCTATATCGCAGTTCCTGTTAATGCGGGAGCGAAGGCCAATGGCGTGCCATCGGTTTTAATGAATTGCGACGCGGATGTCCTTTTATCGACGAAGATGATTATGAAAAGCGCTGCGACAGTCGCTTGTGGCTTTGATGGCGGCGCGAAAAAGCAAGCCCGAGAGCGAGGCATTGTGACAGGCAACCCCGTACGAGCCGATATTGAAGCAATCGAAGCGCCAGAAGAACGCTTTCAGGGGCGGACTGGAAACTTAAAGCTTCTCGTTTTTGGCGGAAGCCTCGGAGCTCAAGTGCTAAATGTCACGATTCCGAAGGCGCTAGCGCTTTTTTCTGAAGGTGAGCGCCCCACGGTCATTCATCAGTGCGGAGCCCGCTTTGTTAAAGAAGTCGAAAAGAGATATCACGATCTAGGCGTTGAAGCTACTGTCGTTGGCTTTATCGATGATATGGCGAAAGCCTATCGAGAAAGCGACTTGGTGATTTGCCGCGCGGGAGCCACAAGCGTTGCTGAGCTTTGTGCTGCAGGAGCCGCGAGCTTACTTGTCCCGCTTGTTGTGGGGACAACTTCGCATCAGTTAGGTAACGCCAAATACATGAGTAAAAATGGCGCCTCCGTGATGATTGAGCAAAAGAACCTGACGCCAGAAGTGCTTTTTGAAATCTTAAAAAACACAAAGCGTGAAAAGCTCCTAGCGATGGCCAAGAACGCTCGTAGCCTTTGTCGGCCTCATGCAGCAGCCGTTGTCGCCAATCAAATTGAAAAAGTTTCAGAAAAGAAAGCTTCTTAGCTTTTAAAAAATCGAGAGCATGTTATGAAGTTTGTTGTTAAGCATTTGCATTTTGTGGGTATTGGCGGTTCTGGGATGTGCGGCATTGCCGAGGTGCTGCTAAACCTCGGGTATGTTGTGAGCGGGTCGGATATCGCTGAAAGTTCTGTTACACAGCACTTACGACGCTTGGGCGCTAGAGTTGCCATTGGACACGCGGCGGAAAATATCGAAGGGGCAGACGCCGTGGTTGTGAGTTCTGCAATCAAGCCCGAGAATCCCGAAGTGGTGGCGGCTAAAGCAAAGAAGCTACCTGTTGTACCGCGCGCCGTGATGCTCGCTGAATTAATGCGGCTTCGTCGCGGGATTGCCATTGCGGGTGCTCACGGGAAAACGACAACAACATCATTGACGGCTACTCTTTTAGCTGCAGGCGGTCTTGATCCCACATATGTGATCGGCGGAAGGTTAAATAGCTCAGGCGTCAATGCCCGTCTTGGTGCAGGAGAGTTTATCGTTGCAGAAGCCGACGAGTCCGATGCATCGTTTTTAAATTTAACGCCAGTACTGTCAGCCGTTACCAATATCGATTACGACCATATGGATACCTATGGTCATGACTTTAATAAATTAAAAGAGGCCTTTGTTGAGTTCTTGTCACGACTGCCGTTTTACGGCGTTGCCGTTCTTTGTACCGATGATGAGAATGTGCGCTCGATCGTGCCTTCCGTCACGCGTCGTGTGATTGCCTATGGCGTCAATGAAAACGCCGATGTGCGAGCCATTGACATTCAACCCAACGGCACTCGCACGGCCTACACGGTTTTAAGACCCAATCACGCGCCACTTCCTGTGGTTCTTAACCTCCCAGGGATGCATAACGTTGTGAATTCTTTGGCTGCCATTGCGATTGCTACTCTTGTGGGAGTAAGCGATGAGGCGATTGTAAAGGGCTTAGCAGAATTCACAGGAGTGGGCCGTCGCTTTGCGCAATATGGGTGCGTCCCTTTAACCGATGATGCTGGGAAAAATATCGGGTCTTTCACGCTTGTTGACGATTACGGCCATCATCCGCATGAAATTGCGGCAACGATAGCGGCTGTCCGCTCGGCTTGGCCCGATAAACGGCTATTGATTGCATTTCAGCCCCATCGCTACACGAGAACGCGGGACTGTTTTGAAGATTTTGTGAATCTCTTATCCAAAGCCGATGCGGTTGTTTTAGCCGATGTGTATCCGGCAGGAGAAAAGCCAATTTTTGGTGCTGACGGACGCGCCTTGGCGCATGCGATTCGCTTAAGAGGACAAAATAATCTTATTTTCTGCGCGGATTTAAACGATGTCCCCGCAGCGATTTGCCGTTTAGCGCGCGATGGTGACGTCGTACTGACGATTGGCGCAGGATCGATTGGCCGCGTGCCACAGATGCTCACGAAGGAGAAAAAGTGATGAGCAATATGAAAGAAAAGTTTGGCCATGTCGCTGTTTTGATGGGAGGCGTGAGCTCGGAACGTGAGATTTCTTTGATGAGTGGGTCAGGCGTTTTAAAGGCCCTTCAAAGCCGCGGAGTGGATGCAGTTTCAGTAGATCCTGCCGAAGGTATTGAGCGCTTAGTGAAAGAAAATTTTGACCGCGCCTACATTGCGATACATGGTCGCTTTGGTGAAGATGGGACGATTCAGGGCGTCTTGGAATATTTGCAGATCCCTTATACGGGAGCAGGAGTTCAAGCGAGCGCCATTGCGATTGATAAAGCGGCAACGCGCACCGTGTGGGCTGATGCGGGGCTTCCTGTCGCTAAGGGAATGACGGTTCACAGCGTCGATGAGGCCCAGATTGTTTTGGATAAATTAGGGGGCGATGTTGTCGTTAAGCCCGCCTGCGAAGGTTCTTCTATTGGTGTGGTGCGTCTTAAGGGCGCAACCCTACCTGAACTTAAAGCGGCGTTGAGTGATGCCCTTCGGTTTGACACGAGCGTTGTCGTTGAGGAACGGATTTTTGGTAAAGAACTTACTGTGGCGATTTTGGACGGTAAGGCGCTTCCTGTGATTGATATTCAAGCGCCCGATGGCGACTACGACTACAAGAATAAGTATTGGGGTAACGCCGTACATTATGTC
>CAVCTI010000041.1:0-2406 GCA_963604755.1 Duodenibacillus sp.
GGCTTACTCGTTGACCCCGCGTTTTCAAAATCCTTGTATGGCTTTTTACACCTACAAATCTTTTTAGACATCACAGTTGAAAAAGCCGCGATTGCCTTTGTCACCACCATTTACGCTGTTGCAGCTCTTATTAATCTTACGATTGCAAACACCCACGCCCATTACGAAAACGCGAAGTTCTCCCTTTTCGGGAATCTTCACACCTTTTACAAAACAAGTCGCGTGATTTTCACAGACGCCATCGCAATGTGCTCTTTATCCGTGACAACTCTCTTTTGGGGAACAGGGGCAGTTCTCCAATTCTTGGTTTTACGTTGGGCTGAAGAACGTTTATCAATGCCACTATCGGAAGGCGCCATGCTTCAAGCTGTGGTCTCTTTGGGTATCGCAGTGGGTGCTGTCTTAGCGGCTCGCTACATCTCGATTCGTAAGGCCTTTGATGTCTTATGGACGGGAGTGGCAATGGGCATGGCTGTTGCCGCATTAAGCGTATTTGATGGATCGTTTTTTCCAGGCGTGATTTCCGTTTTCGACGCTTCCATTCGAGTGAGCGTCTTATGCGCAGGACTTTTTATGTTGATTGTCGGCGCTTTAGCCGGTCTCTTCTTGGTTCCGATGAATGCCGTCTATCAAAATCGCGGAAAAGAACTTCTTACCTCAGGACAGGCGATTGCCGTACAAAATCTTGCTGAAAACACGATGATCCTTGTGATGCTAGGGCTCTATAGCCTTATGGTGCGTGTGGGACTTACGGTCACGCACACCATGCTCCTCTTTGGCTTCGCCATGACCTTGGGGATGTGGCTAGTTCGCCATCAACAGAAAAAACGCTTTACCCTATAGCGATTTAACCTGCAAAATCTTTAGAGGTATGTTCAAAAGCGTTGCTTTTGCGACTAATACTTAAGCATTTCCTCTAGTCTCAGTTAAAATCGCATCTCGTTCACGTCAACATTGAAAGAGGTTTATGAAGCGCGGCTTTTACACCATTATGTGTGCGCAGTTTTTATCGAGTCTTGCCGATAACGCATTACTCATCGCTGCGATTGCGCTTTTAGTGAGTATCGACGCTCCAGCGTGGATGACGCCACTCTTAAAACTCTTTTTTGTGATTAGCTACGTTGTGCTCGCGAGCTGGGTCGGCATCTTTGCCGATTTGATGCCTAAGGGCCGCGTGATGTTTATCACCAATGCTGTGAAAGTCACAGGGTGCCTCTTAATGCTCTTTGGTAGCCACCCCCTTCTTTCTTACGCAATCGTTGGTATTGGCGCGGCAGCGTATTCGCCTGCCAAATACGGCATTCTCACAGAACTCTTGCCTCCTGAAAAACTCGTGGTTGCAAACGGCTGGATCGAAGGCCTTACGGTAGTCTCCATTATTCTTGGCGTTGTTGTGGGCGGCATTCTTGTTGAACCGACCTTTGGTGCGAACCTCTTGGCGTTTTTCCACATGAAGCTTTTTGGGATCACGTCAATTGCCGAGGGCGCGATTGCCGTCATTGTCTTTGTGTATGTAGCGGCTGCTGCTGTGAACCTAGCCATTCCTGATACAGGAGCTCGCTACAAAAAACAAAGCTTTGAACCCGTGCAAAGCATCCGAAATTTCGCCTACTCTTGCTACCTACTTTGGACCGATCGTTTGGGTCAAATTTCTCTTTCTGTCACGACTCTCTTTTGGGGCGCAGGGGCGGTTTTACAGTTCCTCGTTTTAAAGTGGGCAGAAGTGGCACTCAATATGAATCTCTCGCAAGGAGCGATGCTTCAAGCCGTGGTTTCCATTGGCATTGCCGTGGGTGCGATTGCAGCAGCCGCGTGGGTACCTTTAAAGAAATCCGTTTCTGTTTTGCCTGTTGGTGTTGCAATGGGACTCTTAGTCGCCGCCATGAGCTACTTTAAAGAAAGCTTGATGCCAGGGTCTTTTAGCCTCTTTGGCCTTACTGTGAATTACGCCGCAGTCTTTTCTGGCGCCATGATGATTACGATCGGCGCCTTAGCCGGATTTTTCGTAGTTCCCATGAATGCTCTCCTGCAACACCGTGGTCACGTCCTAATGAGTGCAGGGCGCTCTATTGCCGTACAAAACTTTAACGAGAACTCTTCGATTCTTGTGATGCTTGGTGTTTATTCGCTTCTCATTAAGTGCGATGTATCTGTTGAAATGACGATGTTAGGCTTTGGTTTAGCCGTAGCACTATCGATGTGTTTAGTCATTGCCAAGCACCGTCACAATCAAAGTAAAGGCGATAGCCTTCATCTCATTGGTGAAGCTGAGCGTGAAGGGCGCTAAGTTTCTAGTTAATCAAATCCAAAATAAACGGCAATTCTTTGGGAAGAACTGGTTCAGAACCTGGATACGGGCGCTCAGCTCCAACTCGATGAAAATCCGATCCACACGAGGCATACAAG
>CAVCTI010000042.1:0-2353 GCA_963604755.1 Duodenibacillus sp.
AGCTTACAAGGCGATGTGCGTTTTGCCGATGCGCTAGAAACAATGGGAGCCACCGTTAATTTCACAGAAACCTCAATTGAGGTTTCTCGTCGTGAAAATGTGTCGCTATCTGGAATTCATCTTAATTGCCTAGCGATTCCTGATGCGGCTATGACGTTTGTGCCGATGGCGCTAAAGGCAAACACAGAGGTTTATTTGGAAGGGATTGGTTCTTGGCGCGTGAAGGAAACCAATCGCTTGGAAGCGATGGCAAAAGAAGTCGCCAAGTTCGGTGCGCGAGTTGAGTCGGGTTCGGATTGGATTCGCGTTGCTCCTACAGCGCACCTGAAATCGGCTCGTGTGGCAACGTATAACGATCATCGGATGGCAATGAGTTTTGCCCTAGCTGCTTGCGCGGGGGTTCGTGTTGAAATTGAAAACCCAGGCTGCACGGCTAAAACATTTCCGAACTTTTTTGAAACGTTGTTTTCGCTATTAGAGCGTAAGAAAGAGTCCTAAAGGGAATTAGGGAGAGATAAGTGACTAAGACGAATGAAATTATTACGATCGATGGGCCAACGGCGAGTGGCAAAGGCACGATTGCTTCAGAAGTCGCGCGACTCTTAGGATTTCATTACTTAGATTCGGGTGCTCTTTTTCGCTTAAGCGCTTATGCCTGTTTAAAAAAGAATGTTGACCTCACAGACGAAGCCACGTGCGCTGACGTGGCCTTAGGTATTGCCCCGGTTTTTAAAGACGGGCGTATCTATTTAGATGGTGAAGACGTTACAGAAGCGATCCGCGAGGAAAAAATTGGCCTTGCGGCAAGCCGTATCGCTGCGATGGGCCGTGTTCGTACGGCAATTCTGGCTTTAGAAAAGAGTTTTTGTAAGGCCCCAGGCCTTGTTGCCGATGGGCGCGATATGGGAACCGTGGTCTTTCCCGAGGCCCAATTAAAGGTCTTTTTGACAGCAAGTGCCGAGGTTCGCGCACAAAGACGCTATAAGCAGTTGATTCAGCGAGGAATTTCTGCTAATCTAGCCGACCTCACACGAGATTTACAAGAACGCGATCGGCGTGATCGGGAGCGAGCCGTTGCTCCAACGCGACCGGCAGCGGATGCGATTGAACTCGATAGCTCACAGATGACGATTGAACAGACCGTTGCGTGTGTCTTGAATTGGTATCGCTCGCGTAAATCTTGATTTGAAAATTTTTACTCTCGAGTGCAACCGGAAGCACTCGGGTTTTTAGCCAAACTCCACCCCAGAAATTCCGGTACGGGTGAGAAATTTTTAACCATTTAAAATCAATGTCCAACAACACAACCAACGAATCGTTTGCACAACTTTTCGAAGAAAGCCTCGCTAAGCAGGAAATGCGTCAAGGGGAAGTCATCACCGCCGAAATCGTGCGTGTCGATGGCAACTTTGTCGTCGTTAACGCAGGATTAAAGAGCGAGTCCTATATCCCTGTCGAGGAATTCAAGGATGACCGTGGTGAAGTGACGGTTAAACCTGGTGACTTCGTTTCTGTGGCTATCGAATCTATCGAAAATGGATTCGGCGATACGATTCTTTCTCGCGACAAGGCCAAGCGTCTTGCTGCATGGATGAACCTCGAACAAGCGCTCGAAAGTGGCGAACTTGTTACAGGCACCATCACCGGTAAGGTCAAGGGTGGCCTTACAGTTATGACCAACGGAATCCGTGCCTTCTTGCCGGGTTCTCTTGTCGACACACGTCCTGTGAAGGATACGACTCCTTACGAAGGTAAGACCCTTGAATTCAAGGTCATCAAACTCGATCGTAAGCGTAACAACGTCGTTGTTTCTCGTCGTGCCGTTGTCGAAGCGAGCATGGGTGAAGAACGCGCCAAGTTGCTCGAAACATTGAAGGAAGGCGTTGTCGTTAAGGGCATTGTTAAGAACATCACCGATTACGGTGCCTTCGTTGATTTGGGCGGTATTGATGGCTTATTGCACATCACAGATCTTGCCTGGAGACGCGTGCGTCATCCGAGCGAAGTGGTAAGCGTCGGCCAGGAAATCGAAGCCAAGGTTCTCAAGTTCGATCAAGAAAAGAACCGCGTCTCTTTGGGTATCAAGCAGCTCGGAGAAGATCCGTGGCTTGGCATCTCTCGCCGCTATCCGAAGGATTCTCGCTTGTTTGGTAAGGTCACGAACATCACCGATTATGGTGCCTTCGTTGAAGTTGAATCGGGTATCGAAGGCTTGGTCCACGTTTCTGAAATGGATTGGACCAACAAGAACATCGACCCGAAGAAGGTTGTCTCTCTTGGCCAGGAAGTTGAAGTTCAGGTGCTCGACATTGACGAAGAACGCCGCAGAATTTCTTTGGGTATGAAGCAGTGC
>CAVCTI010000043.1:0-17533 GCA_963604755.1 Duodenibacillus sp.
GAACGGCAGAACCGTTGATGCCGAACTTTTTCATGCTGTGTCCGCCAGGGCCTTCGAATGTGATGCGATAGCGCTTGCAACCGACACCACCCTTTGTCAAACGGTGCACGGACGCGAAGTCAACCACAATCATGCCGTCGTAATCATTTGGCGCATTCCAGAGCGCCTTACTACCACGAAGGTCGCCGTTACCTTCTTCGCCCAAAGTGCCAACAAAGACGATGTCGCCTTCGGTCTCAATCTTTTGATCGTGTAAGGCACGAGCGACTTGCAAAAGCGAAGAAAGCCCCGTGGCATCATCGGAAATGCCAGGCGCATAGTAGGTGTTTCCTTCCTGACGAACCTTAATCGGGGTACCTTCAGCAAAGACTGTATCAATGTGTGCCCCGAGAACGAGCACAGGGCCGTTACCCTTACCCTTACGGCGAGCGATGACGTTACCGAGTTCGTCTTGTGTCACATCGGTAAGACCATTGATGCGAAGCATCTGGGCAAAAGCTTTCGCACGGAGTTCTTCTTTAAAAGGAGGCGCAGGGATTTCAACGAGCTCAATTTGCTCAGCGATACGTTTTTCTTGTTCTTCTTCAGCTTGCTTTAAAGCGGCTTTGACTTGTGGATTGGCTACCAAGGCCTTCATGGCCTTTATGCATTCGGGGCTACAGATTGGGCTAGATGTCTCTGCCATTGTTGTCTCCTTGGTCGAATAATTGAGAAAAGCGCTTTTTCTTAAAAAAACATGCGCTTTCAAACTAGGTGAATCCTAACTGAAACTGCCTAGAAAAGGAAATGGCCCCGAAGGGTCATTTGTCTGAAACTGTATCCGCGAGGATGCCAAGCTAAGCTATTTCTTACTCGCCTTCTTCGTAGAAACCTTCTTAGCTGCGACTTTTCTAGCGAGAGGCTTCTTCGCGACTACTTTCTTTGCTGCGACTCTTTTAACAGGCTTTTTCACGGTCGCTTTCTTAGCTACGACCTTCTTAGCTGGGACACTCTTTACTGCGAGCTTCTTTGGAGCCACCTTCTTGGCTGGTTTTTTCGCAACGACTTTTGCCGGAGCCTTCTTCGGCGAGATTGTCTTTGCCACGACTTTCTTAGTAGCGAGCTTCTTGACGGACTTCTTGGGAAGAACCTTTTTCGTTGAAGCTTTCGCGAGCACTTTCTTTGTTGCAACCTTCTTTGCCGCAACTTTCTTAGGTGCCGTCTTTACCGCAACCACCTTCTTCGCAACAACTTTCTTTGGCTGTTCACTCTTAGCGGCGACCTTCCTCGTCTCTTCTTTCTTAACAAGAGGTTTCTTTTCTTCTGCTTTTTTGGCAGGAACCTTCTTGACTTTCTTCTTCTCTGTTACCTTTTTAGCAGCAGGTGTTTCCTCTTTCTTGGTGGCAACTGTCTCTGGCTTCGTCTCTTCTTTCTTTTGAGACTCTTCGGGTTTAACTTCCTTTTTGGATTCCTTTTTCTCTGGCACTTTCTTTTCTTCTTGAAGCTGCTTAATTTGTTCGGCTTGTTCTTTCACAAGGGCTTGCAACTTCTCAAAAGATTCCGCTGTCAAAGGTAGGCTCTTAATGCCGCCTTCTGTGTTTTCAACAACGTGATTAGGTAGACCCACAGAGACGCTTGCGCCAACAGACTTTAAAACCACAGCACTTGGTCCAATCTGAGCGTTTTCTCCTACGGTAACGCCGCCTAGGATTTGAGCTCCGGCACCCACAACAACGTTACTTTTAATCGTGAGTTTTCCTTGATCGGGACCAATATCGGTGCCGCCGATGGTTGCGCCTTGATAAATCGTGCAATCGTCGCCAATTTCCACAGAATTACCGATGACCACTCCCATCCCGTGATCGATGAAGACGCGACGTCCAATCTTGGCTCCCGGATGAATCTCAACGCCCGTAAAGAAACGCCCCAAGGAACTCACAACGCGCGCTGTCGTTATCCACCCTTGAAGATAACACCAGTGCGCCGCACGGTGAAATTGCAGTGCATGAAACCCTGGGTAGCAAAGAGCCACTTCAAGGCGGCTTTCTGCTGAGGAGTCTTTTTCGTAGATTGTCTTTAAATCTTCTTTGATTAAATCAAACATGGTGCCTCTCTCCTTCCTAAGTAAAGAGTCCTTTTTCTCTTTACCTAACCCAAGAAATATCCTTCTCTCGTATTCTATTAGGGTTTGCCGTCCTCTTCGGGGAAAACCTTCGATTTTTCTAAAAGAGTTTTCGCCTTTTTCGATCCAATGCGCTCGGTTTTCGAGCAAATAATCGCCGCGCAAATCCCACGCAACAAATCCACCTCGCTTTGTGTGAGATGCGCCCTCTCAAAAAGCGCTCGACTCATCGCCATAATGTTTTTTGGCTCTTTGGGGTCAAGCGCTTCGCAAGAAATCATCGCTTTTTCCCAATGCGTGAGAAACCCTTCTAAAGCCGCTATCGACGCGGGTGCTTCATGAGCAAATCTCTCTTGCCAGTCATATAAAAAGCCCTCGCCCTTTTCGTTTTGCAAAATTGCCATATGCATTTCATAGGCGACGATTTGCACGGCTTGCGCGAGATTTAAGCTCGGGCTTTCAGGATTGGCGGCAATCGCGGCACAGGCGCTACATAGCGTGAGTTCCTCGTTAGTTAAGCCCGACCTCTCGCAACCAAAAAGAAAAGCAATACGGCCCTCTTTATTTTGTACATCCTCTAAAAAGGTGTAGGCCTCTTTAATGCAGGAATGAAGGTCCGTGAGAGCTGGCCCATATTCGCGGCTGTAACCGGAAAGTGCAATCGCGAAGGTGACGTCCGAAAACGCCTCCCTAAGTGTGGCAAAAGACTTGGAGTTCGTTAAGACATCGACTGACGTTGTCGCTAGGGCAACCGCTTCAGGGTGTGTGCGGTAATTGGGTACTTTCGGAGAGACAACGCGTAAATCGGTAAAGCCCATTGTCTTGATGGCGCGCGCGGCTGACCCGATATTTCCTGGGTGGCTTGGCTCAGCTAAAACAAAACAGACGCGTTTGGCGCAATTTGGAACTACTTGCACTGTTGTTTTTCCTCTAAAATGTCGCGACTTGCATTTTAACGGTGCAACCGATATTGCGTCGGTCTTTAACAATCGAAAAAGAATTCTGATTTCGGATATTTGTGCTATGACTTCACCACAACTACAGATTGCTATGCGCGCGGCTCTTGCCGCAGGAAAAATCATCAATCGTGAGTCTTTGAGACTCGATCGAGTTGAATTTCGGGAAAAGGCCCAATTCGATTACGTAAGCGAAGTCGACATCCAAAGCGAAGTCACAATCTGTGAGATGATTCACGAGTACTTCCCGAAAGATAGCATTCTCACGGAAGAATCGGGTCGCTGCTACAAAGGCAATAACGACTATGTTTGGATTATCGACCCCTTGGATGGCACGACCAATTTCCTACACAGCTTTCCGCAGTACTCCGTATCTATTGCCTTAACGCAAGGGAAAAACGTTCTCGTTGGTGTTGTCTACGACCCCGTGCGTAACGAACTCTTTACGGCCGAGCGCGGTAAGGGCACTTATCTTAATAACCATCGTGTTCGTGTTTCAGGATGCGAAAAGATAGATAAGGCTCTTATTGGTACGGGTTTCCCTTTCCGCCGTAACGACAATTACACGGATTTCTTACCAAAATTCGAACGCGTCGCACGGGCCGCTGCTGGGTTGCGTCGTGCAGGGTCATGTGCGCTTGATCTTGCGTATGTGGCCTGCGGTCGATTAGACGGCTACTGGGAAGCTAACGTAAATAGTTGGGATATGGCTGCAGGCACTCTCTTGGTGCTTGAAGCAGGTGGTCTTATCACAGCCCTAGATGGTCAAGATGACTATCTCACACGTGGCAGCATTTGCTCAGGAACACCGAAGATTTTCTCGACCCTATTGATGAATGTTTGGGATAGAAAAGAAGATTCGATTTTAAAGGCTCAAGACTAATGCTTTTGCCAAGCCGCGAAACGACACGCCGAATTCTTAGGCGCGAAAGTGACCCTTACGCGGGTCACACCCCGCTTATGCGGCAATACTTTCGTTTACGCGATGAAAATCCTGGCACGCTTCTTTTATTTCGGCTCGGGGACTTTTACGAAACGTTCTTTGAAGACGCTGTGAAGATCTCTCGTATCTTGGGGCTCACGCTTACGCGGCGCGGCTCTTTTGATGGAAAACCGATTCCGATGGCAGGAATCCCTGCCTCAACGCTTGAACAGTATCTTGCGCGCTTAGTAAAAAGCGGAGAATCCGTTGCCATCTCCGAACAAGTCGATGCCAACGTTGCCGATAAAGGCGCGATGATGGAGCGCCGTGTTGTGCGCATTGTTACGCCTGGGACACTGACTGATAACGCGCTCTTAAATGAGAAATCCGATTCGGTTCTTCTTTCTCTGACGCTTCCGAAACTAAAAACGGGAGAAGCCGCTCTTGTTTGGCTAACGCTCACAAACGGCAAATTTTGTGCGACGAAAGTTCCCCTTAACGCTCTAAGCGAATCGCTCACACGCGTGGGACCCTCGGAAGTTTTAGCAAGCGAAAAGACAAAAGCCTTTTTAGAAACCCTCAATCTCTCCTTAAAATTTACTGAGCTTCCTGACTGGCACTTTGATAGTGAAAAAGGAGAGAGAACCCTTAAGACCATTTTTGGCTTAGCCACCCTTCGCTCTTGGTCGTTAGAAAATGAAACAGGTATCTTAGCTGCCACTAACGCCCTTTTAGATTACGTCGATCAAACGCAGGTTGAAGCCACTCCCCATCTTGAGCCGCTTATTGTTCAAAGTGAGAGCGCCTTTATTGGTTTAGATCCTGCCACACGACGCAACTTAGAGATCGATCTCTCGCTTCACGAGGGAGACGGCCCTACTCTTTTTCGCGTTCTCGATACCTGTAAAACAGGAATGGGCAGCCGCAAACTACGAAATTGGATCACCCAACCTCTAAGAGACGCCCATGTTGCTTTGTCTCGGCACGAAGCCATCGCGCTTCTCATGAATAATCCACACTTGATTGACGAGCTCACGGACCTTATCAAGACGCTTCCTGATATCGAGCGCATCGCCGGTCGCATTGCCTTAAAGAGCGTTCGCCCGAAAGAAGTTGCCGCCTTGCGCGATGCGTTACCACAAATCGAAGCTCTCAAAGTGAGTCTTGCGGCCTATGAGAGTGAGTCCCAACTTTTTCATGTCTTTACTCCCGCCTTAAGCTTGAACCCCGTGTTTTACGCACGTTTAAAGGACATGCTTCTTGATGAACCCGCGACCTTCTTACGTGAAGGCGACGTGATTCGAAGCGAAGCAGACGCAGATCTTGGTGAGCAAAGGAAATTACGTGATAACGCGGGAGACTTCTTAGCGCAGCTTGAAGTGCGTGAGCGTGAGCGCACGGGAATTGCCACACTGCGCGTGGAATATAACCAAGTCTCGGGTTACTACATCGAAGTATCTCGAGGCCAAGCAGGAAATGTTCCCGAAGACTACAGAAGACGGCAGACACTCAAAAACACCGAGCGCTTTATTACGCCTGAATTAAAGGCATTCGAGGACAAAGCGCTAAGCGCCAAAGAACGTGCTCGCCAAATTGAAAAGCGTCTTTGGGATCAACTAGTGACAGAACTCAATGAATTTGTCCCCGCTTTACTTGAAGCGGCTAACGCCTTGAGTTCACTTGATGCATTGATTGCCTTAACGCACCACGCCGTAGAGTGCAATTGGGTTTGCCCCGAATTTAATAGCTCAAACAGTGTCGAGATTCGCCAAGGACGCCACCCGGTGATTGAAAAAATGATTGACAACTATGTGCCCAATGACTGTGTTTTGGGCCCAGGGAGGCGCCTTCTTGTTATCACGGGCCCAAATATGGGCGGGAAATCGACCTACATGCGTTCAATTGCTCTTATTGTGCTACTTGCCTACGCCGGATCCTTTGTCCCGGCGAAAGCGGCAAAAATTGGCGCGGTCGATAAGATTTTGACCCGCATTGGCGCTTCTGACGATTTAGCGCGTGGTCGCTCGACCTTTATGGTCGAAATGACAGAAGCCGCCACCATTCTGAATCAAGCAACAGAATTCTCTCTTGTTTTAATGGATGAAATCGGTCGCGGCACATCAACTTACGATGGATTAAGTCTAGCGGCTGCGATTGCTTGCGACTTAGCCGAAAGAGCTCGAAGCTTGACGCTCTTTGCGACGCACTACTTTGAATTAACGCAACTTGTGCACACACTCAAAGAAACTGTCAACATTCATGTGTGCGCCGAACAAGTGGGAAATACTGTTGTCTTTCTTCACGATATTAAAGAGGGACCAGCGAGCCGCTCCTACGGTATTGCGGTCGCAAAACTCGCTGGCATTCGCCCTAGCGTCATTCGTCGCGCCAGCTCTTACCTTAAGACGCTAGAAAATCGCGCCATCGAAACAAAAGAGCAACCCGATCTTTTTACCTCATTAGATAACGCCGAAGAAGAGCGAGAAAGAGAACCCTCAGAAGAAGCCAAAAAGCTCATTGACTACGTAGAGGCCACCTCAGAAATCGATGTTGATGCGCTTACTCCGCGAGAGGCGATGAATCTTATTTATGAGTTGCGAGAAGCGGCGAGGAAGGTTCTTACGCAAGCGCAAAAGAAAGACTAAAGAACTGTTCTTTCGTCGCTCGCTTCAATGTGTGGCCACGCAGCCGTCAAGTAGACCATCATCGAATAAAGTGTTAAGGCGCAGGCAATATAGATTAAGACCGTGCCAATCATCGCTATATCGATTCCTAAGCAAGGATCGAAATACAGCAAGAAAGCAATCGCTGTCATCTGAGCGATGGTCTTAATCTTGCCGTAAGCATTGACCTTCACAAACTTTGCCGCCTGAATCTTTGCCATCCATTCGCGAAGAGCTGTCACAGCAATCTCGCGACCGATAATAATCAAGGTAACGAGCATGTCAACGCGATTGAAATGCATCAAAACGAGAATTGCTGAGCAGACAACCAACTTATCGGCAACCGCGTCTAAGAAGGCGCCCTTGGCGGTCATCATGTTCCAGCGGCGGGCAAGAAATCCGTCTAATGCGTCGGTAATGGCCGCAATCGAAAACATCGCGCAGGCAAGGAGATTTTTCATGTGCGGGGAAAGAAACGTGTCGGGCAAGTAAAAAATCCCGACAATGAGCGGGATAAACGCGATACGTGCCCATGTCAAGGCCATGGGTACATTAAACGGCTTATGTGTTCGCTCTGTCATTGTCGACCCCGTGAAGTTGCGAATAAATACGCTGCGCAAGTTTACGCGAGATTCCTTCGATTTTGGCTATGTCATCAACGGAGGCTTTCGTTAGACCTCGGATGCCGCCGAATTGAGAAATCAACTTTTGCCGCCTTTTCGCCCCTATTCCTTCAATGTCTTCAACGCGTGTTGTAAGTCTTGTGCGACTACGCTTAGCGCGCATCCCAGTAATCGCAAAGCGGTGCGCCTCATCGCGAATCATCGCAATAAGCATCAACGCAGGGCTTTCCGCTCCTAAAACGAGGGGAGGTCTTTGATCGGCGAAAACGAGGGTTTCAAGTCCAGTTTTCCGGCCTTCGCCCTTTGCGACGCCAACCAAAACTTCAAGAGGCAAACCCAATTCAGAGAAAACATCTCGAGCGCTACTAATCTGGCCCTTGCCGCCATCGACCAAAACAAGAGTCGGAAGTTTCGCCTCGCCTCGCGCCACCGGTGTGTAGCGACGTACGAGTACTTCGCGCATCGCGGCATAGTCGTCGCCAGGCGTGACGTCTTCAATGTTAAAGCGCCGATAGCGGCTTGAATCCATGCCGGTTCCCGCAAAAACAACGCAGGACGCTTGTGTGGCCTCCCCTGCCGTATGCGAAATATCAAAGCACTCGATACGGATATCGTGCAGTTCTTCTTCGGATAAGTTAAGTGACAAGACTCTCACGAGATCATCAACACGGCGTCTTTCGCCACCCAATTCTCTTAAGCGGGTTTCTAGAGCAATCTTGGCTCCCATCTCGCACATTTCAAGCCACTTGCGTCGCATCTGTTGTGGCTCGTAAACGAAAGTCGTTTTCGAGGCCCGATCTTCACCTAAGGCTCGATTAATTGCCTCCGTATCTTTTGCCTCTGCGCTAATTAACGCAGGAGGAATTGTTTGCTCGGCGTAATGCTGACTTAAAAACGCTTCAAAGACATCAACGGATTTCAGTTCTTCACTTGAACTTACTTTCGGGAAAAAGGCGTGGTCTCCTAGGTGGCGACCACCTCGGACCATCGCAAGATTCACGCAAACAACGCCACTAGCGATTGCTATGGCAATAATGTCTGTATCTTTGACAACACCTGTGGGTTCAACAACTTGGTCTCGTACGGCGTCCGATAGTGCTGCAATACGGTCTCGTAAAAGAGCTGCCTTTTCATATTCAAACGCTTCGCTTGCGGCAAACATCTCTTTTTTGAGAGCCTCAATTAATTTTGCTGCATCCCCACTTAAAAAGCGGCAGGCTTCATTGACATCTTGCTCGTAGGTCGCTTCATCAATGGCTCCCACACAGGGCGCCGAACACCGCCCCATCTGCCCCATCAAACAGGCCCGAGACCGATTGTGAAACACCGCCTCTTCGCAGGTGCGAATCTTAAAAATGCGTTGTAAGACACTAATGGCTTCTTTTGCCGCACTCGCATTCGGGTAGGGACCGAAAAAGCGTGAGCGCTTATCGATTGCTCCCCGATAGTAAGAAACCCGTGGAAAGGAATCTGCGGAAAGCTTCACATACGGATAACTCTTATCGTCTCGAAAGAGAATGTTGTACTTTGGGGTAAGCGTCTTAATGAGGTTGTTTTCTAAGATAAGAGCTTCGGCTTCGCTACGCACCACAGAGGTTTCAATGGAGGCGATGTGCGAGACCATCAAAGCGATACGAGGCGACAAATCGTTTTTCTGAAAGTACGAACTCACACGGCGCTTTAAATTGCTTGCCTTCCCGACATACAAGCACTTTCCCTCGCTATCGAAATAGCGGTAGACCCCAGGTAAATTGGGAAGCCCATCGAGAACTGTCTTATAGTCGTTTAAACTAATCGCTTGCATGAAAATTAAGTTCGAGGAAACGATGCTTAGTTGCGATATCTTTTGTCGCGTAATTGATAACTTTGGTGACGCTGGCGTTGCTTGGCGTCTTGCTCGCAGTCTACAGCGCGAAGAGCGCTTTTGCGTGCGCCTTGTTATCGATAACTTAGAGACACTCGCAAAACTTAATCCCAAAGTCGACTCCCAAAGAGAAGAGCAAACCGTTGACTCAATCACGGTTACCCTTTGGGATAAAGCCTTTGAAGAAAGCGCTGTTCCTGCCGATTGTGTGATTGAAGCGTTTTCCTGCTTTCTCCCGACTCAATATGAAGCGAAAATTAACGAGCGTTTTAAAGCGGGAAGCCCCGTCAGTGTCGTTGCGTTGGATTACCTGACTGCAGAAAGTTACGCTGAAGAGTTCCACGGACTACCGAGCCCACACCCCAAGTACGGCTATCCCAAACGCTTTTTCTTTCCTGGGTTTACGCGAAAAACAGGCGGCTTATTTATTGAAGACGACTTTGAGAAGCGCCGCGCTCAATTTACAAAAGAAAAGAAAGAACTCTTTCTAAAGTCCCTAGGCGTTAATCCCAACAGCCCATTGAAAGTTCTTCTTTTTACCTACCCAACGCTTGACATTAAAGGGCTTGCACGAAGTTTTTCTGAAACGAATCTTTCTATCGAGATGCTCCTTTGTGTTGGGGCTGCGCAAGAGCGCTTTGCCAAAGAAATCGCGTCTTTGGGAGCTAAAAACATTCACTGTGTGGCCCTTCCCATGGTAGCCCAAGAAGAATTCGACCTCTTACTTTGGTCGGCTGACTTCTTAATTGTCCGCGGAGAAGACAGTGCTTCGCGTGCTCTTTTAAGTGGGGTTCCCTACTTGTGGACGCTTTACCCACAAAAAGAAAACGCCCACATTACGAAGATGGAGGCGTTTGAGGCGACTCTTAAAAGTTCCTACCCGCCTGAGCTCCTTACCTTAAGAAATCGGATTGAAAGAGCACTTAATTTAGGTGTGGCCCCCACGTCACTTGACCTCAAAACCTACCTTCAAGAAAAGGAAAAGTTCGAAAAGGCGGCCCTCATTTACACAAAAAAGTGCCTAAATCTCCCCCGAGCCCCCCAAAAAATCGCACAAATGCTCCGTGACGGATTAAAATAACGCGTTTTGATTTGGACGGGGCGGGAAAAAACTTCATTTCCGGCTCATATCGCTTAAGCAAAGGAAATTTTCATGAAAACAGCGCAAGAACTGCGAGCCGGCAACGTCTTCATGGTCGGCAAAGATCCGATGGTCGTTCTCAAGGCCGTGTACGCTAAGGGCGGACGCGGTGCATCGACTGTCAAGATGAAGATGAAGAACCTCTTAACAAACGCCGTCACGGAAATCGTTTACCGTGCTGACGACAAGTTCGATGACATCGTTCTTGAACGTAAAGAACTCACCTACTCGTACTACGCCAATCCGACCTACGTCTGGACTGACGACGAATACAACATGTACGACGTGGAAGAAGACACAATGGAAGAAGCCAAGAAGTACCTCACCGATGGTGATGAATTGAAGGCCGAAGCCGTCTTCTACGAAGGACGCGTCATTGGTATTGAACTTCCGACAATGATTGTTCGTGAAGTGGCGTACACAGAGCCTGCCGTGAAGGGTGATACCTCAGGTAAGGTGATGAAGCCTGCGAAACTCGCGAGTGGCTTCGTTCTTGACGTGCCTGCCTTCGTTAACGTTGGCGACAAGATCGAAATCGATACACGCACAAGCGAATATCGTAGCCGCGTGAAGTAATCACAAAAATTCGGTTTTGTTCAAAGACGGGTGCTGCGGCGCCCGTTTTTTTATCTTCTCCTCTAAGGGATTTACGCGAGTCATTTCTCTCGCAAAAGATTCTCCTCTCGGGTATTCTTCTTTGAAGTTTGCTGTTTTCCCCCATCCTTTGCCTGTTGGAGAGAAGCATGCCGTCCTTTTATGAGCCAACGACGCTGAGCGCCGAAGAACGTCTTAACCACGCCAAACGCTTTTTGAGCGCCTACGGTAAAGACCACGATGTGCATTTTGAATTCGATGGGCAGCCACAAACCGATGGGAAAATCGTTTGGCTCGGAAGCCTCGACCCGAACAATCCTACCTTTATTACGAGAGCTCTCGCGCACGGCATGCACAAGATGCTTCACGTCACAGATACCGACCTCACGCAGTATCAGAAGGGCGCTAAAAGCGCCTTAGCCGCTGAGCTCATGAATGTGCTCGAGGACGTGAGAATCGACACTCTCGGGATGCAACGCTACCCAGGCTACAGAGTTTGGCGTAATGAACTTGCTGACCTCTTAGCAAGCGAAGGGTGTTTACGTGCTGCCTATGGCGCCAAGGACCTTTCGATTCCTGATTTGGTTTCGACGTGGCTACACGCGGAGCTCCTTGCGCCCTTGAATGTTGGTTGGGCGCAGCGCTATCACTTAGTTCTCAGAAGTGCGGTTCTTAATAATCTATCGAGCGAAATCGTTGAACGCCTTTTAGTGGCAGCAAAAGCGATCGAAAAGGCACAGTCAACTGAAGACGTTGCCCGCCTTACCGAGAAACTGCTTCAAATCCTCTTAAAAGAAAAGATTACATCCAATGCCGATGACGAATTAGATCTTTTTTCTGATGTCAATCAATTCGATAAAGACCGGTCGCTAGAGGCACTGCAAAACGCCGCACGAAGCCCCGTTTCAAAAGAAATGTTGCACCCCTTAGTTGACGTACGAAAAGCGCAGGCGACAGCGTTTTCTGAGAAAAAGCCCTTTACACCGAAACTATGGCCCGAAAACACCACGGACCGCCAACTTCTAGAAGACGCTGAACTTTACTCAGAAAAGTTTCGCAATGAGGCCCCCAATCTACAGGCCCTTACGACACGCTTTAAACGCGTTTTGCGGGGGCCTGCCACACAGACCTACGCCAAACGCTCCGGGCCACAATTGACTCCAGACTTTGCTATCCGTGTTGGACTACGCGATGAACGACTCTTTTTAAATGAGCGCACAGCAAAAGTGCCTAACGCTGAGGTTGTATTGCTCTTAGACCGCTCAGGATCAATGGGAGTCGATCGCATGACAAAAGCCAAGATCGCTCTTGCTTCCCTTGTGAAAGCGCTAAGCCCCATTCGGGGGATTGAAACAACCTGTGCGCTTTTCCCAGGGCCCTGCCGCGCGCCTCTTGCTTTAGCCAAGACCCGGAAAGAAACAGAAGACGTTTTCTTACGGCGCTTTGCAGGAATCGGAGCCTTTGGCGCTACGCCCTTCGCGGAAGCCATGATTTGGGCTATCGATACATTGAAAAAATCGCCCCATAAAAAGAAGCTTCTTATCGTGATTACCGATGGGCTATTTCAAGAAGAAAACGCCGCGGCCCTACGCGACGCGCTTGAGAAGAACTTTATTGAAATGGCACTCCTAAATATCGACACGGAAAACCCCGCGATTTGCGAAAACACCGTCAATGTCGCAGAAAGCGACAAAATTGGTGCGGCTCTCATTGAGTTAATTGAGGGCACCAGCTTTGCAAAAGAAAACGGCCGAGCTTAGTCGACCGCTTCTTACGAATTACTAGAAAAAGGAAGGTTTAGATTTCACCAAACTTTTCTTTGCAACGCGCTAGGTGCTTTTCGGGGCCGAAGTCATCGTAGAACTCAAAGGGCTGATGAATCCACGGATTGTCGTCATACTTCACAACGTAGTAATCCGGGATAATCACAGAACTCTTTTTCACCCAAATCGTCGCTGTTTTCACTTCCGTGATGCGCGGATAGCTCGATTTTAAATGCTCGATAACTTTGACAACTGTTTTGCCTGAATCGCAAAGGTCATCAACAAGAAGAAGTTTTCCGTGCAGATCACTCATTCCCGTAATGTATCTTGCGATATCCAAGTCGCCCTGAATGGTGCCTGCGGCGGCTCTATAAGAGCTCGTTGTGAGCACTGCCAGAGGCATGGAGTTATAGATACGACTAAAGAGGTCTCCTGGGCGCATACCACCGCGCGCTAAGCACAAGAGGGAATCAAACTTCCAACCGCTCGCTGTCACGCGTGCAACGAGTCTTTCACAAAGATCGACGTACTCGGACCAACTGACGTATACATGCTCCATTTTTCTATCCTTTCTTTTGGGCTCGAATTTTTTCTTCGGAAACGAAAAACCGAGAGTATCTTCTACTCTCGGCTATTCGTCAATTCTTAATTAAACAAATCGTGCAACAAGATCGTTTGATTGCGATCAGGTCCCGTGGAAACCAAAGCAATCGGGCAACCCGCGACCTCACTTAAGCGCTTCAAATAGCGTTGCGCAGACTCAGGAAGTTCTTCCCAACGGGTCTTACCGAAGGTGCTTTCCTTCCAGCCTGGGAAGTCCTCATAGACGGCTTCACACTGCGCAACGGCTTCTGCGCCATTGGGCATGATATCAACGGGTTTGCCATTGACCTTATAACCAACACCCAAACGCACAGTTTCTAAACCATCCAAAACGTCAAGCTTCATCACAGCGAGGCCTCGCAAGCCATTAATTTGCACGGCGCGACGCAGTGCTGCGCCATCAAACCACCCGCAACGACGTGGACGACCTGTGACGGCACCGTATTCATTGCCTTTAGCGCGAAGTGTTTCACCTTCTTCACCGAAGAGTTCTGTTGGGAAAGGACCTTCGCCCACGCGTGTGCAATAGGCCTTTGTGATACCTAAAACGTAATCCAAACGATGTGGACCCACACCCGCACCTGCGCAAGCAGAACCCGCTACCGTGTTCGAACTTGTCACATAGGGGAATGTGCCGTGATCGATATCGAGCATCGAGCCTTGGGCACCTTCAAAAAGAAAGCGCTTTCCCTCGTCCATCTGAGCATTTAATGTCGCTGACACATCGCAAAGCATGGGCTTTAAGCGAGCGGCATAAGAAAGAGCGCCGTCGATTACCTTTTGCGGGTCAACAGCTTCGGCGCCCAAGAACTTTGTTAAGACAAAGTTATGTAACTCAAGAATTGCGCGAACGCGTTCAGCAAAGTGCGCTTCATCATACAAATCGTTCACACGAACCGAGCGGCGAGCGACTTTGTCTTCGTACGCAGGACCAATGCCGCGCCCTGTGGTGCCGATTTTTTTGGCGCCAAGAGCCGCTTCGCGGGCCTTATCAAGGGCGACGTGATACGGTAAAAGAAGAGCAGCGTTACCAGAAACTCTCATGCGAGATTCCGCGTCAACTCCCTTGGCTTCCAATTCATCTAATTCTGAGAAAAACGCCTCAGGAGAAAACACCACGCCATTGCCGAGATAGCAAATCTTTCCCCGATGCATGATTCCAGAAGGAATCAAACGCAAAATCGTCTTTTGTCCATTGATGACCAATGTGTGACCTGCGTTGTTACCTCCATTAAAGCGCACAACGCCTTCAACCTTCTCGCCTAACCAATCAACAATCTTTCCCTTGCCTTCGTCACCCCATTGGGCTCCCACGATGACAACATTCTTTGCCAT
This sequence comes from Duodenibacillus sp., assembly GCA_963604755.1. GTDB lineage: Bacteria > Pseudomonadota > Gammaproteobacteria > Burkholderiales > Burkholderiaceae_F > Duodenibacillus. The sequence goes on from CAVCTI010000043.1 coordinate 14,566, forward strand.
TTTTAAATCTCCAAAAATAAAAAAATCTTTACTCGCAAAAAAAACACCAGCAGTTAAAGCATCCAATCAATGGCCCAAATAAAGGTAAGAGCAAGAACAATGACAGCTAACGCCACACGTCTGACCTGCGAAGCCGGGATAAGACTCACTTCTTTTAGCATCTTCTGCCAAAACTCGGGATTGACCATTGGGAGAATGGCCTCAAAAACGGCCATGAACCCTAGCGCCAAAAGAATCGTCTTCATTGTTCCTTTCTTAAACGGGACCTAAAGAATCGGACTACTTTACCTCCGGTTGCTTTAAGTACTGGAAGAAGTCGCTAGCCGAGTCAATCACCATCACGTCACCGGGCTTCGCGAAACTGGCGCGATAGGCCTCTAAGTTACGGTAAAAGCGAGCGAACTCGGGGTTCTTTCCAAACGCTTGTGCATAAATCTCATTGGCTCGTGCGTCGCCATCTCCCTTGACTTGTTGGGCTTCACGATAGGCTTGAGCGAGGATGACTTCACGTTGACGATCGGCGTCAGCACGAATCTTTTCAGCTTCAGCCGCGCCCTTGCTACGCTCTTCGCTAGTAACGCGCTTACGTTCTGCTTCCATACGGCGATACACGGACTCACTAATTTCCGGGGTAAAGTCAACGCGCTTCAAACGCACGTCAACCACATCAATTCCCACGTCCTTCATACGCATCTGTAGGGCGTTACGAATATCACGCATCGATTGCTCACGCATTTTTGATGTGATTTCGTTTACGGTTCTGCGGTTTACGGTCTGGTTTAAGACGTCACGCAAGAGAGCAGCCATACGGTCTTCTGCGGCACGTTCCGAACCTTGGAACGAAACCCAGTAGCGACGGGGATCTTCGATACGCCACTTCACAAAGCTATCGATTAAAAGGTTCTTCTTTTCGCTTGTCTGCACGAGATCGGCATTTGGCGTATCCATTGTGAGAATGCGCTTATCCAAATAAACGATGTTCTGCAACGGCGCAGGAAGCTTCACATAAAGGCCAGGCGCGGTCTTCACGTCCTTTAATTCACCCAAGGCAAACACAAGGGCGTATTCGCGTTCGCCCACGGTATATAGGCAAAGACGAGCTAACGCCAAAACAATCAAAATTCCAATCGCAATGCTCGAAATGAGTTTTTTCATTATCTTCTCTCCCAAGGTATCAACGGCCACGCAAACGCATTAATGTGCGCGGGTCTAGATCCGTGGAAGGATCATTTGTTACAGCTGTTGTGTTTGTTGTTGTCTGCGATGTTGTTGTCGCGTGAGAGGCCTCAGTGGTTGTTTGCAGTGTCTTACTCTTTTCAAGGAGCTTATCAAAGGGTAGATAAAGCAAACTGTTCGAGCCCTTCGTATCCACATAAACCTTCGTTGCGTTCGAATACACATCGCGCATCGTATCGATGTACATACGGTCGCGTGTCACGCGAGGCGCTTTTTTGTATTCAGAAAACACCTTATCAAAGCGCTCGGCATCACCCGTTGCGATTTCAATCACACGAGTTTTGTAGCCTTCTGCTTCTTGTCTCAGACGTGAGGCTAAGCCTTTAGCCTTCGGGATGACAGCGTTCGCGTACGCTTCGCCTTCGTTAATTTGACGCTCACGGTCTTGGCCGGCTTTCACCGCGTCGTTAAAGGCCGCCTGCACTTGTTCTGGAGGCTGCGCATTCTGAATAGCCACACTCATCACCTCGATACCCGTCTGATAGCGATCGAGCATCGCTTGCATGGCTTGCTTGACGTTTTCGACAATCTCAAGCTTATTTTCGAAAAGCACCGAGTCCATTGTCTTCCGACCCACGACTTCACGCATGGCGCTTTCGGCGGCTTGGAAAACAGACAAATCCGGATTCCGAGTCTTAAAGAGGAAGTCCTTAGCAGCACCGGGTTTAATACGGTACTGCACGTTAAACATCACGTCGACAATGTTTTCGTCGTCTGTGAGCATTAACGCTTCCTTTAAGCGTGTTGTGGCGCCATGAATACCAACTTCCACTTTACGTACGCTCGAGATATCAACAATCTCAGCGTCTTGAATCGGGTACGGAATGTGCCAGTTGAAACCTGCGGTGGCATCACGTGTGTACTTACCGAACGTTGTCACAACACCAATCTGACCTTCGGGAACGATGTAAAAACCCGATGCGCCCCAAAGAAGGACAACGGCAGCAAACAAGAGTCCCACGAATTTGAAATTTGTCTTCGGGGGCTTGACGGAAAAGTTCGGCACACGACGCCGTGGCGGAGGTTCACGACCACCATTTCCGTTATCTCCTGAACCAGAGGATTGTGGGCGACGGTCTTCCCCGCCCATTAGCCCTCCGAGGATTTTGTTGAAATCATCCCAAAGTTGGTCTAAGTCATTCTGTGGGGGCTTGTTGCGGTTATTCTGCGAGAGGTCTTCCTCAGGCTTTTGCGGCTCTTGGTCACCATCGGGGTTCGAATCTGACGAGCGGCCCCAGCGGGGATCATTGATCGGCATATAGTGGCATCCTTCTGAAAAAGCGGCAAAAAAAGCATCGTTGCAAGCAAAGCGAAACCTCTTTCCTGCGCGCTAGAAATTACCTGCTTAGTTTAGCACCTAAGAGCGCGTCTCTAAAAGGAAAAAACCGTGAAAACAACTAAGAGAAAACGCCTATTTTTTCTCTGTTTTAACGAAAAGAAACAACAAAAATTCAGGTAGAAAAGTTCTTAGGAGAAAGGTCGCCCATCGTAAAGAAAGGAAATCGATAATTTTCTCTAGTAAACTAGCGAAAATTCCTATAAGATTCGTTAGCAAACTAGAGAAAATTACTATAAGAATCTCTACTTAACTAGAGAAAATTACCGTCAACTACCCCTCTCTAAAGAGAGAGGCTTGTGAAAGCAAGCCTGGTTGACTAGCCCAAGTGAGGTGAATAACTGAACTACGTTGGTTAGGAATGTATAGGCACCGTGGGATGTAAATCCTAGTTCC
>CAVCTI010000044.1:0-3633 GCA_963604755.1 Duodenibacillus sp.
GAACCCAGACAGAAACGCCAAAGGCCAAAGCGAGTGCGCAAAACCTTGAGAGGAAATTTGCAACAATAATTGTGACAAAAATAAGAATGGACATGGCCCGAAATTATAAATTTTTTGCTTAGAAAACAAAGAAAATAGGTTCTGAGAAACAATTTGTTTCGCATTCGGGAAAATCGTTTCAGATTTTTCGGATGCATTCCCTTAAATTGCGGTCTTGAAGGGTCAGTACCTTTCTGTAAATTTTCTCCTTTGGTTTCTCTAGCGGGGGTCGGCAAAAACGACACCCGCCTTTTTTTTGACCCGCTAGAATACCCCAAACACAATCGTTTCAAACAAATTCGCTATGAAAATCTCACCTCTTTTAATCTTGCCAGCCCTTGCCTCGCTCCTCGTTGCGTGCTCTGCGAATGACCCCGCTGAACCCGTTCCTCAAATAAAAGACACAAGTTGGGCCTTGCCTCAAGATTCCAAAGACGGGTGCGATGCGGCTCCCTACATTGAGTTTTCTGCAACGAAAGTTACCGGGGACATGGGTTGCAATAGCTTTTCAGGCGAATACACCTTAAAGGGAAACAAGATTACCTTTAAAAACACGGCTGCCACGTTGCGTATGTGCGATCCGAAAACCATGCAAATTGAGGCGAAGATGCAAAAGCTTCTTACTGATGCGCGTCGCGTGCGTGGCAATGAGAACGAATTAACCTTCCTTGATGCCAAAGGTAACGTCATCCTCACCCTTGTTCCTGAAACTATGGGGGCTTGCAAATAAACGTCTCTTTTTAGTGCGCCGCTTCCCAATTATCTGCAACACCAATGCCTGTTAAAAGTGGCACTTCAAAGTGTGCTGCGTCGGCCATTAATTGGGGAAGCGCCTCTTTCACAAGATTCACCTCCTCTTCAGGCACCTCAAGCACAAGTTCATCGTGCACCTGTAAAACGATGCGGCTATTTAGATGCTTTTCGCTAATCCAAGCATCCACGGCAATCATCGCCTTCTTAATTACGTCAGCAGCTGTCCCTTGAACTGGCGCATTAATCGCGGCGCGCTCCGTTGCGGCTCGAAGCGCGGCACTGGAACTCTTTAATTCTGGTAACCAGAGCTTGCGGCCAAAATCCGTTTTCACAAAGCCATTTTTCTTCGCTTCTTCCCGGGTCCGTTCCATGTAGTCAGCGACTCCTGGATAGCGCGCAAAGTACTCTTCCATGTAGCGCTTGGCTGATGTTCTATCGATTCCTAAGTTTTTGGCTAAACCAAAAGCACTCATCCCGTAAATGAGTCCAAAGTTAATCACTTTGGCCATACGCCGATCGTTGTCAGTCACAGCCTCTGGGCTCTTTCCAAAGACTTCTGCCGCTGTCGCGCGGTGCACATCTTCACCACGGCTAAACGAACGAATCAATCCCTTATCTTGCGACAAGTGCGCCATGATGCGCAATTCAATTTGCGAATAGTCCGCTGAGATAATCTTGCAACCAGCCCGAGCAACAAACGCTTCTCTAACGCGACGGCCCTCGGGCGTACGCACTGGAATGTTTTGTAAATTCGGATCAGAACTTGCCAAACGCCCCGTTACAGCTGTTGCTTGGCCGAACGTTGTATGAATGCGGTTATCGCGCAAATCGACCATATGCGGCAATTTATCTGTGTAGGTGCTCTTAAGTTTTGCAAACTTACGATAGTCAAGAATCGCTTTGGGTAGCGGATAGTCAAGAGCCAATTCGCTTAACACTTCTTCTGCGGTCGACGGAGTCCCAGCGGCAGTTTTCTTTAAAACAGGAAGACCCAATTTTTCAAAAAGGATGTGCGCGAGTTGCTTGGGACTTGCCGGGTTAAAATGTTCTCCTGCAAGCTCTTGAATTTTCTTTTCCGTCTCACAAATGCGCTGCTCCAAATCGGCACTTTGCCGATTCAGTTCTTCGCAATCGATAGAAACACCGAAGCGCTCCATCTTATAAAGAATCTCGCAAATCGGTCGCTCGATATCGCGATAAATTGCGTGAAGTTCGCTATCTGAAGTAAGTTTCTCCGTTAAAACGCTACCGAGTGCTTTTAAAGCGGCTGCGCGGCTCGCAACCCAGGTAAGAGCACTAAATCCATCGATGCGATCTGTTTTACTGCGAGAGGCGCCTTTGCCTAAGAGGCTTTCTTCATCAGGAACATCTGTTGCAAGGTGGTGCTTAACGACACTCACAAAGTCGTGCTTTAAGTGCGCTTCTAACACATAACTCATGAGCATCGTGTCATCTAACGAGCCCGCAAGATCAATCCCGATATTAGCGAAGACGTGTTTGGCGTACTTCGCATCGTGTAAGACTTTGGTTGTGGCCCCAGAGAACCAAGCTGATAACGTCGTCTTGAGAGTCTCACTAGTAAGCGTCTTGACGCCAAAAAGCGCCAAAGGAATGACATAGATTTCAAGTGGCGTAAGAGCCAAAGCAATCGCTGCAGGCTTATCGAGCATCGGGGCCACGGAATCTGTGAGAAGAGCGATTGCCACAGGCGACTCTTTGACTTCCTGCAGTCGTGCGTAAAGGCTCTCGGCCGCTTCTTTTGTATCGATAATTTCTATCCCGTCTTTTGAGGTAACGTTTGGACTAGAAACGGCACTGACGGCAGGAGCATCTGGCGTTAAGGCAAACTCAGCAAAAAGGTCTCCCTGAATGGGTTCTGCAGGACTCTTTGCTTTGCTTAGCGTCTTAGCAAGCTTTCCTGTTTCTTCTTTTTTTTCTGTTGCGCCTTTCCCTTTTCCCATGGCCTGGCGCATTTCCCAACGAGCATAAAACGCTTGAAGTTTTTCCTTATCAGGCTCTTTTAAAAGAAGTTCTTTGGGGTCAATACCCAAAGCAACATCGCTGTTGATTGTCACAAGTTGGCGAGAGAGATCTAAGGAACTTAAAGCGCCTCTTAAGTTTTCACCAATCTTTCCTGCTACAGAGGCAGCTCCTGCAATAACGCCTTCTAAGGAACCAAACTCCTCAAGCCACTTAACGGCTGTTTTCGGACCGCACTTAGGCACCCCTGGGACGTTATCGACCTTGTCTCCCATCAGTGTCAAATAATCGATGATGCGCTCGGGATAAACGCCGTATTTCGCGTGAACCCCCTCGCGATCGAGAACCTCATGGGTCATCGTGTTAACTAGCTTCACGTTTTCATTGACGGTCTGCGCGAGATCTTTATCCCCTGTTGCGATATAGGCCTCAATGCCTTCAGCGGCTGCTTTTTTGGCTAACGTCGCCAAGACGTCGTCTGCTTCAACGCCTTCGATTTCAAGTAATGGCCAGCCGAGTAGCCGCACAAGTTCATGAATCGGTTCAATTTGAACCCGCAAATCCTCAGGCATCGGCGGACGATTTGCTTTGTATTCGGGGTAAATATCATGACGAAACGTTTTCCCGTGAGCATCAAACACACAGGCTACATAGTCGGGATTGGCCTTACGGTAGACGTTCTGAAGCATCGCCCGAAAGCCTTTTAAGGCTCCTGTCGGTTCCCCTTTGCTTGTTGTCAAAGGGGGCAAGGCGTGATAGGCCCGAAATAGGTAATTGGAACCATCGATAAGAAGGATTTTTGTCATGAAAATTTGCTCAATAAGAATCTTTCCGACACTTTAGCATTGAGGACAAACGATG
>CAVCTI010000044.1:3643-5845 GCA_963604755.1 Duodenibacillus sp.
CCAATTTTAGGAAAAACTCTTTTGGAAGCCCCCAGCGAGTCGGAAGAAGAGCGACTTTCTGCGGATTTCCTCTCTCTTGTTCGTCGTTTTCCTGTAAAGAAACAATAAACTTCACACTCTAGTTTGTGCATTTTTTTATCCGCCGTTAGACTTAGCATGAGTTTGTGACTATCCTAGTTTCCCTTTCGGTGGCCAGCGTTGCTTTGAGGTGTTCTTATGCAAGTCCTAAGTGGTGACGATCTTGATCTTTCGAGACTCCCGAAAGGGCAGTCATCGTTTGCTATGTTGCGGAAGACAAATCGCATTTACGTTGACAAAACAGCAACGATTGCAAAACTGATAAATAGTGAGAGTTATGTCTTTCTTTCTCGTCCGAGACGCTTCGGGAAGTCGTTACTTGTCTCAACATTAGCTTCATTATTTGAACACGGTCTTCGCGATTTCAAGGGGCTTGCTATCGAAAAAACTTGGAAAGACAGAACGTACCCTGTTGTTGAACTTGATTTTTCTCTGCTCAAAGGCACACAAAGTAAAGAAGACTTTTCCCTTGCTCTTGAGAGCCAATTGCGAGAACAGTTTGCGCCTCTTGGTTTTTCATACAACGAAAATTCTGGTACTCGCTTTATGGATCAGTTGTCCACATTTTTGAAGTTACCGCCCTGTGGACCTTTTGTTCTCCTGATTGATGAATATGACGCACCATTAACAGAGCAACTCAATAACCCAGCCTTCTTTGAAGAAATTCGGACTGTCTTATCTAATTTCTTTGATCGGCTTAAATCTGGGATAGGAGCATTTCGATTTCTCTTTATCACGGGAATTACGAAATTCCGTCAGGTTAGTATTTTTTCAACATTAAACAATCTCACCGATATTTCCCTAAACCCCGAATACGGTGAGCTTTTAGGCTATACAAAAGAGGAAATTGAAAAATATTTCCCCGACTACTTAGCCAATGCTTTGACCCGAATTAATTGCGCACTATCTCGCGATCATAAAGAGCAACATACTCACCAATCTTTGATGCAGGCTTTGATTGACCATTACGACGGTTTTTGTTTCGACGAAAAGGCGAGTACACACGTCTTTGCACCGTGGTCCGTCCTTAACTTTCTTTCTTATCCCGCAGAGGAATTCAAGAACTATTGGATTGAATCGGGCGGTGTATCAACGTGGCTAGAGAATTGGATTGCACTCCATGGAGCTATCTGCCCTGAACAATTTGATACGCCGACAACAGTCGATGTTTCTCAAATTGGTGCTGCATCGACTCCGTCAGAAATTCCAGTTGAAGTTCTTCTTTACCAAACAGGTTATTTATCCATTGTTAGTGCATGGGAATCTTCTGTTGATTTGGGATATCCAAATGAAGAAATATCGAGTGCAATGGCGAAGTTGTACATTACACATATGTCTACACTCAGTAGCGGAGTCATTAGCCGTTCCACATCTGTGTTTATGCAAGAAAACACCGAGGGGCTTATAGCAACACTCAATAAGATTTTCCTTTCTATTCCTTACGACAACACACCTATTCATAACGAAGCTGCGGCTCGCGCTGTTGTGCTTGTCTACGCTAAGGGCGCAGGCCTTATGACTCTTGCTGAATGTCATAATGCTCGAGGTCGTAGTGATTTAGAAATTCATGCTGGGAAAAATCACTGGGTTTTTGAATTCAAATTCGTTGAAAAAGACAGCGGTGCTGAAGAACAATTAAGCGTTGCCCTTAAGCAAATTCAAGAGAAGCACTACGGCGAAGGAAGCAGTGCTGAAAAACTCATTCGCGTTGGTCTCGTCTATAGTGGAGAATCTAAGCAAATTGCCGCTTACAAGGCTCTAGCCTAAATTACGTGGAAATCGGCATAATATCCCTGAATAAATAGCGAGCCTATTTGCAAAGGGACTCAAGAGATGTTTAAGAACTCTGTTTTAAAAAATTCAATGACAATCGCCGCTTTTGTTGCGGCTCTCACAATGAGTGCGACAAGTTTTGCCGCGCAAGATGATGCAACACGCTTAGAACCGACTGAAGCCGATATGGCAAAAGCTCGTGCCGAGCGTGCGAAAAAACCAGCAACCACCGATGAAGTCTACGTTTCCGAGCGCGGTACCGTGATTCGTAGGAATGTCGATCAGAACAACCACATGCGTAGTGTCACTGTGACACCAACGGAAACGGGAATTCCCTATACGATGGACAAT
>CAVCTI010000045.1:0-8380 GCA_963604755.1 Duodenibacillus sp.
GACGATGATGCGACGCATATATATTCACCGTGGCGGAATCCTTTCCGCAGGCTACGACGAGAAAACTCGTGCTCTTGAAGTCGAGTTCGACACACACCGTGTTTTGCGTTACGAGGGAGTTGATAGCGAAGTCGCTCGGCGCTTTTTAAATTCCGATCGTCCGCTGTCGCATTTGCGCGATGAGATTGAGGAAGAGTATCCCGTGCGAGAGATCGACCCTGCGCAGGCAAAGAAAAGCGCACCAGAAAAGAAGAAATCTTCCAATCTCGATGCGCTCAATTCCCTATTCGGAAAATAATTTACTTATTTCTGTGTCTTTAGTTTGGCGTCAACAATATCGCCTGCGCGCTTAATTTGTTCTTCGGAAATCGCCTCTTTGACTTTTGTCTCAGCGGTGGCTTCCCGCACCTTTAGGCGCTTTAATTCAAGGTCAAGCTCAGCGGATTCATCGGCCCGTTTTTCAAGTTTTGCGGCACGCTCCGCGGCCTTTTTCTCTTGAGCTGCTTTCTTTGCTGCTAACTTTTTCGCCGCTGCCGCTTTGCGAGCCGCTTCTTTGGCTTTGGCTTTTTCCGTAGCAGCTTTTTCAGCAGCAAGCTTTGCCTCAGCCTTTGCCTTCACATCCTCATAATTAAGACGCACGGCTTCAATCTGAGAATCCATCGAGCGATTGAGCTGCGCAGGATAATCTGGCGGCACAGTTCCCGTTTGCGCGATGGCATAAGAGCTAGCAATCGTCGTTAAGAGTACAAATATCGACTTTTTCATCTTTCGCGCTCCTTACTGACCTGTTGTCGTCTTGGGGCAGCCACCTAAATTATTCGGTTGAATGCGTGTGGCGTTCGGGCTCGGAGAAACCATAATGGCCGTGCCGTTCTTGAATTCACAGACGCGACCGACTTGCGCTGAGTTATAGAGCTTATCGCCATAGCGGAATGTAATTTGCACACCATCGACAAGCGTTTCGTCGCCTGAGGCCGCATCGGCTAAGGCCGCTCCAGCGACGCCTCCCGCGATACCGCCTAAAACACGGTCACCTGTGCGGGAGTGATGCACCTGATTGCCAATAGCAATTCCTGCAATCGCTCCAAGAACCGCACCCACGGCCTGTGCCTGAGAGCGAGCGTTATTGGGAATGGCGATGCGAGCAGGAATCACGGCAATAATCTGAACGGTCTTTACTTCTTGAGCTTGATTCACTCCTGACACATAATAAGTATCAGAGCGATAGGCATCGCCCGTGCTCTGGCAAGCACTTAAGAAAAGAAAACTTGTCGCTGCTAAGCAAAGTACAATTTTTTTCATGTCCTTTTCCTTCTTTTTTTCGAGAAAAAGCCTTTTCTTTTCTCTTACTTGAGACTTTAGCGCATCAAAAAAGGGCTAGTGCCCTTTCTTTGTGCTTAGAAAAATTTCTTAACAATCCTTGACACTTTAGGCCTGAGAATCACCCATGAAAGAACAAGCTCGCTAACCCTAGGAAAATCATAAAGCCTCCGGAGTCAGTAGAGAACGTGAGAAGAACCGATCCTCCCATCGCAGGGTCTCTTCCGAAGTGCTTTAACAGTAAGGGGACGGCAAGGCCTACCGCTGCTCCCAATACAAAATTGAGAATCATCGCAAGAAACATCACAAATCCTAAGGTCATCCCGTAGGGACTATCGTGATAGAGCGCCCAAACAAAAAGGCCAGCAATGGCGCCCCAAATCAAACCGTTTGTAAAAGCGGTCCATATTTCTTTGCGAATAAGGTCGTGCACGTTCGAGCTTGTCACTTGGCCCATGGCCATCGCGCGAACCAAAAGCGTCAAAGTTTGATTCCCTGAGTTTCCAGCCATTCCCGCCACAATAGGCATTAATGCGGCAAGCGCGACAACGCGCTCGATTGTTCCATCGAAGGCGTTAATCACGCGCGAAGCAAAAAACGCCGTGCAAAGATTCACACCCAACCAGAGCCAACGGCTCTTGGCGATTTGCCAGACGCTACCGAAGATATCCTGCTCATCGCTTAAGCCGACACTGGCGAGAACGTCGTCGTTATTGCTTTCTTGAATCACATCGAGCACATCGTTAACCGTCAAACGGCCTACTAGGCGACCTGCCTCATCAACAACGGGAGCACTCACCAAGTCATAACGCTCGAAGGCATGTGCGGCGTTTTCCGCATCATCCAAGGGATTTAAGGTGAGGATATCGGTTTGAACGAGATCGGCGACTGTGACAAAGGATTCGTGTACGAGAATCTGGCTTACGGGAAGAACGCCTTTAAATTTACCCTGACGGTCAACGACAAAGAGCTGATCGGTATGGTCAGGTAAGCTCTTAAATTTGTGCAGGTACGTTAAAACCGCTTCAAGCGTAATGTCTTCGCGCACGGAAATCATCTCGAAGTCCATGCGCGCGCCAACGCTTTCTTCTGGGTAGCTCATCGCGGCGCGCAACTGCGCACGCTCTTCGTGAGACAACCCTTCCTGAACCTCAGCCACGACATCAGGCGGCAAGTCTTCCACGATGTCGGCGATTTCGTCCGTATCAAGTGTTTCAACCGCATCGACGAGCTCATCTGGCGTCATCGCCTCGATAAGCGTTTCGCGAACCGCATCGCTTACTTCAACGAGAATGTCGCCTTCATCTTCGGCGTCAACGAGTTGCCAAACAGCCAATCGATCGTCTTGAGGCAAGGCCTCTAAAACGTAGGCAACGTCAGCGGGGTGAAGCTCGGCGAGGATTTCGCGCAAAGCTTCCTTTGACCCTTGACTTAACGGTTTAGCAAGGGGGTGCTTGGGGTCTGGAGGAAGCTTGGGATTACTGTCTTCTTCGCGCTCAATAATCTGCGTGATTTGGTCAAGCGCAAGGCTCGCCTCCTCAGGCGCAAGCGCGGAGCTCTCCTCGATTTCGGGCTCTCGTAGACTCGTTTTTGTTTTTTCGAGATCAGTTTCGCGCATTGAACGCTCATCCCCGAAAGAGAAGACAAAAAAAGGACCTTTCGCGCGAACTTCACGCGAAACGCGACTTGAAACAAAATTGAATTTCTTGGGCGGGATTATACGTCCTTACCCAATTTCTCAGAGAGAAAAATCCTTTTAAAAAATCCCCGCAACCGACCGGTTGCAGGGATTTTTCTAACATCAAACAACAACTAGGAGATATTTCGATTAGTAAAGACCAATCACCTTCCACCAAGCCATACCGATGGTAAGCCACACAACGGTATTGATCGTGCAGATGATGAAGCCGTTACGCCACCATTCGCCCTGAGAGACGTAACCCGCACCAAAGTACACGGGGGCCGCGCCATTGCCGTAATGCGTCAAGGAAATCGGTAGGTTCGCAAAGATACCGAACGCCACCGCCACCATGAGTGCTGGTGCGCCGCAGGCGACTGCCACAGCCGTAAACGCCGCGTACATCGCAGAAATACGAGCCGTCACAGACGCGAAGCAATAGTGCGAATAGGTGTAAATCAAACTAATAATCACGAAGGAAGCAATCCAGCCCATGTGCGCCGAAGAGATGCCGCTTGCGATAAAGGCAGCAGCCCACTTAATAAAGCCGCATTTGGCAAGAGCTGTCGCTAAGGACATTAAGCCGCCCATCCAGAACATGGCGTCCCATGCACCCTTCTCACTTAAGACGTCTTTCCACGTGAGAACGTTAGCAATGAGCATAATCGAGACAGCAACCATCGCAATCGGGGTTGCGCCCAACTTGGTGATACTTCCTGTGGCCCACAAAATCAAGCACATCACGAAGACAAAAGCCAAAACCTTTTCGTCTTTTGTCATCGGACCCATCTTCGCGAGTTCTTGCACAGCAAGTTCACGGGCATTCGGAATACTACGAAGCTCTGGGGGAGCAATCTTTAAAAGAACGATTGGAACGAGGAATAAGCACACCAAGCCAGGAACGATAGCGGCGATACACCACTGCATCCATGTGAGTTCCACACCCACAGCACTTGCGGCCAATCCCACGCACAAGGGGTTACCCGCCATCGATGTCAAGAACATCGTGCAGGTAACGGCATCGGCGTGAAAGCCCACTTGCATGAGGTACTTGCCGATTTTGCCAGCAGTCGGTCCCTGTTCGGAACCAAACGCAGAGCTCAAAGACTGAACGATTGGGTAAAAGACGCCACCGCCACGCGCCGTAGCGCTAGGCATCGCAGGACTAATGATGAGTTCTGATAAGCAAATCGAATAACCCAAAGAGACCGCGCTCTTACCGATAGCCTTAATAATGCAGAAGGCGATACGGCGACCGAGACCGGTCTTAATAAAGCCGCGCGAAAGGAAGAAGGCGCACACGATAAGCCAAATCGTGCCATTGCCAAATCCCATTAAGACGTCTTTTGTCTTGAGAATTCCAAAGAAAGCGCAGAACGTGAGACCTAAGAAGGCCACGGCTCCCATCGGAATCGGTTGAAGAATAAAGCCAGCGATTGTCGCAACAAAGACAGCAAACATTGTCCAAGCCGCTGGCGTCAGTCCTTCAGGTACGGGCATCAACCAAATGATAATCCCGAGGCCCAAAGTGATAGCCCATTTTCTAAGAGCAACACTATTCATAAAGTTCCCTCCTTAACAGAGTCACTTTGGTTTTTTTAAGTTCTACTTTAAAAGCCAAGCAACCACACAGAAACGCGCTGTTTTCGTTAAATTCTTACAAACAGAAACATTTCTCACCGGCGTGATTTTACACATAATGCCTATGAAAGAATTAGTTCTTTCCTATCGAGTCTTTGCGTATGGTCAAACCTTTTAGGCAAAAAAAGAGCGCGGCTTTTCCCTTTCGCTCCGAAATGTCTTTACACGGGCTTTTTTACTTTTTGAATCGTTTTTCTTAAGTGCTCGTAGATAAGATCTGTTGAAACACGAACGCCGTTCCAGAGATAAAAACTTTCTGCCGCTTGTTCCACGAGCATCCCTAAGCCGTCAGCAACCTTCGGGCAACCGAGAGAACTTGCCCGTTGCATGAAACCGGTGGGATTGGCGCTATACATGAGGTCAATAGAAAGCTTCGCTCCCGCATAAACCTTCTCGTCAATGTCCGGGAGTTTTCCTTGTAGGCTTGCGCTTGTGGCATTCACAACAATATCCCAAAGCGGCTCATGTAGGTTTTCGAGCGATTGCGCCTGAAATCCAAAATCATCCGCAAGTTTTTGCGCCTTCTCGAATGTGCGATTGGCGATTGTGACATTCTTTGTTTTTTCAATCAAAGCCGCGCACAGACCTCGAGCAGCGCCCCCTGCGCCCAAAAGCAGGATGCGAGCCTCTGTGAGATCGACATGTTGACGATCTTCAACATCGTGGACAAAGCCAATACCATCGGTGTTATCGCCCAAAATGCCGTTTTCGGTTTTCAAGCAAAGTGTATTGACGGCTCCTGCGCGTTTGGCGCGTTCTGTAAGGCAATCTGCACTGTGAGCTGCATCAACCTTAAAAGGCACTGTCACATTGGCACCAAACACATCCTCGCAAGAGGCAAGTTCTCTTAATTCTTCAGCAAAGTGCCCAATTTCAAAACATCGCGTCTCATAAACGATATCCAAACCTGCCTCACGAGCAAACGCGGCGTGAATTGCGGGAGATAAAGAATGTCCAATCGGATTACCAATCACATAATAATGTCGACTCATAATCCCTCCTTTTCCGATGTTTCTTTTTCTTCGGCTACCGCATCCGCCTTTGCTTCCAACTCAGGCGTTTCTTTAGTCGGAGTTTCTTCTTCGAAGTTCTCTCCCACAACATCCAAAAGTTCGATTAGACATGTCTCTAAAACAAGCTCAAGATAGTCACATCCTAGGACCTGCAAGCGAATCCGCTGGCCTCGCTCGAGTTCAGGTAGTCCTGGGATGCGTTGCATCATCGGAAGTCCCTCGATACGCACAAGTTCGTCTTTCACAACAAGAGCTGTCACTTCCGTTTTCTTTTCTTGTTCAATCCAACGTAAGCTCCAATAGCGCTCCATGCGACGCTGGAAATCATTGTATGCCTCGTAGGCTGCCTCGAAGGCACTGACCGTTGTATATAGGTCCGTGTCTTTCGCTTCATAGGCCGGGGCTCGACCCAACGCGGCGCACAGCAGTTGCCGTTGATTGACTAAATCCACGTAGCGTCGCAAAGGAGATGTTGACCACGCATAACACATCACGCCTAAGCCATCGTGAGGCCCTGGGGTGATACTCATTTTCACGCGTCCCAGGCGTTGCGAACGATAAATCCCAGCAAAGCCATGCTCTTCAAGCCATAGACCCCAGGTTTCGTTGGCAAAAATCATGAGTTCAGAAACAATTAGATCAATCGGAGCCCCGCGTGTGCGGCTCTTAAGAGTGGCGCAAGCCGCTTCCCCTTCTCCTTTGAGAACGAAATACCACTCTTTACGCGTGGGCATTTCAGGACGCCCTCGAATCTGTTCACGCACAGCCTTACGGGCTTTTGCAAAACGCCAAAGGAGAGTCATCTCCGAGGCATAAGGCACGGCAAGCGTCCCGTTGCAAAGCGCCTGTTCAGTGACTTCATCTTCGAAGGTGTCGTAACGCAAATTGTCAGCAATTGACACACACTCTACGACAGTTTCCGTGGAAAGCACGGTCATCGTCTCTTTATCAACGACGGCATAAAGCGATACACAGGGTTTGCTTTTCCCTGCATCTAGGCTTGCGGCACTAATCCAATTCTCGGGAAGCATCGTTGTTTTAATGCCTGGACCATAAACCGTAGAAAGTCTTTCGCGGGCAATTTTATCGACCGCGGAGTCTCGCTCAACAATCAAAGAGGGAGCCGCAATATGAATACCGATGCGAAGCTTTCCTTCGCCCCACTCCGTCACACTTGTTGCGTCATCAATTTCTGTTGTCTGTGAATCATCAATGGAGAAAGCTTTGACGTTTGCCTCTGGTAAGTGTTCTGTGATTTCAGAAGGAGCCGGGAGCGTGCGTGAGAAGCCCTTGCCTTGCGGGAAATTCTCAAAATAAAACGCTTCTGTGTGCCACTGATAGGGACTACGAATGGCTCCTAATTGCAAAAGAAGCTTGAGTGGTGTCATGCGCATTGCGCTTGAGGCCTCATTAAGAGCTTTCCATTCAATCGAATTCTTATCTGGCTTTAATAGAAGTGCGAGAGCCTGCGCGCGAATCTCTTCTGGCGCCGTGCCCGAGACCATCAGGGCGGTCATCTCCTTTTTCTTTTCCTCTTCTCTTTTGCGCCGTTCAATCGCTTGAAGCGCTCGCTCCAATGTTTCTTGAGGGGCGGGTTTAAATACGCCATGCCCTTTTTTATAAAAGTAAACAGGATTTTCGTGCAAAGCGAGAAAAACAGCGGCTCGCTCAACATCTGTTGGAGCTGTGAAATATTCTTTGGCTAATGCGTTGTAATCGATCTCACGACCAGAAACCACTTCCCAGAGGAACATCGGGTCGATTTCTGAGACTTTCTCGCGTGCGTCTTTTAGAAAGTCTCCTGCGTAGTCAAATTCAAAAAGAACGTGACCGCCTTTGACTTTGCTACGCTTACCCGTGGAAAGCTCGACTTGATAAGCGTTACCTTCGTGACGCAAGATAAGGCCCGTTTTATGGGTGCCATCTTCCTCAAAAAACAATTGCATCGTGCTTATCCTTTCTGCGGCACAAAGTAATCAACAACTTGAGAGACTATTTTCGAGAAGCCACTGACGGCGTGGTCTTCATTGGGTAACTTTAGAGTCTTTACCATCGAAAAGCGCTTTTCGGTTTCTTTCCAATTAAGAACTTCGTCGGCTAGCGATAACACCAAAAGCATCCTTTCAGGATGCTTTACAACGTCCGAGTAAAGACTTTGAAGTTCTACACCATATTCTTCTTTGACAACGACAACTTTCCCGTCGCGTGTCATTTGTTTACCTAAGAAGTTTTTTATCGTAAGCCAAGGTGCAGTCGCTGGATTAATTAAGACCGTTTTGCACCCGAATTGAGAAACCAAACGAGTTGCGTAAAAGCCTCCCAAACTCGAACCGATTAAGCCATATGAGGCTGGGTCTTTCCCTTTGAGTTCCCTTTGTAGCTTCTCATAAAGAGTAAGTGGCTCTTCATTCATATCGGGCGCGACAAAAGAAATGCCGCGCTTGGCGCACTCTTCAGAGACAAGTTTTGCTTTCGGCCCCGTAGGTGACGAAAGAAACCCGTGCAAGTAAAAAATCGTTTGCACCACGTCCTTATCCCTTTAACGCGCAAAGAAGTTTTTCGTGAATGCCACAGAAGGCGCCATTACTCATACAAAGAATCGTGTCGCCCTCTTTTGCTTCAGAAACTACTGACTGAACAAGAGGATCGATTGACTCTTTAAAGCACTGCACCTTTTTCCCTAGTGAAGATAAGGCTTCCTTCGCGTCCCAATCAACCCCTTTTCCGC
>CAVCTI010000046.1:0-3332 GCA_963604755.1 Duodenibacillus sp.
TTTCGGTGTTGCGTTGCGAGCGTCACTTACAGCAAAACTAAGAGCTCCTGACTCTATCAGAGGGGCAAGGCCAGCGCCCAAGGCATTGGCTTGGGCCTTCCCGACAACGATGGAGCTGATGTCAGAGGCTTGAATCGAGATTGGTGTATATAGGTTAATCGCCGCTTTCGCATCTTCTCGAACTTCAGAAAATCTCTCTTTATCAAAATTGGGGAATCTCTCAAAAAGAAAGTGGCGATTGATTCCCGGGGCCGTATTCGTAGCCATTAAAGCCGCTTCAATGGGAATTGTTCCCGAGCCACAGAAAATGTCAGCTAAGGGTGTTTCTCGGCTCCAGCCGCTTAACGCTAAAAGACCTGCGGCTAAATTTTCCTTTAAGGGCGCTTCGCCTTTTTCTCGTCTCCAACCGCGCTTAAAAAGCGCTTCACCGCATAAATCCAAATAGAAAGTGCAGCGCGATTGGTCAACGTGCGCAAAGATACGCACGTCGGGCCGAATCCGATCAACATTGGGTCTTGTGCCTTCGAAGTGCTGGAATCTGTCGCAGATGCCGTCTTTAATACGCAAAAGTGTGAAATCTAAGGACTGCAATGGAGCGCGGTGCGCCGTGATGTCGATGCGAAAACTTTTATCTGAGCTAAAGTAGTTTTCCCAACGTGTACGGCACGCAAAGTTATAGATGTCTTCTTCGTCGTAGTAGTCGGAGTCCCCAAGGCTTAAGAGGATGCGACTAGCAAAGCGGCTTTTAAGACACGCTTCTTGCGCTTCAATTTCTGTGGCGTAAAAAAGGACCCCAGAGCGAGAGAGTTTGGTTTTTTCTGCGCCAATTTCTTGAAGTTCTTTGGCTAAGAGCTCTTCAAGTCCTAAGGGGCACAAGGCGTAATAGGTGTTCTTTTTCATAAGTTAGTAACGACCTTCACCGTGACCGAAGATCACGAATTTTTGTGATGTGAGCCCTTCAAGGCCCACGGGGCCTCTGGCATGGAGTTTTCCTGTGCTAATGCCAATTTCTGCGCCTAGCCCATAGACAAAGCCATCGGCTAGGCGCGTTGAGCAGTTATGCATAACGCTTCCCGAGTCGACTTCTCGCAAAAAGCGAGCGGCACTTTCTTTGTTTTTTGTGATGATGGCATCGGTGTGTTTGGAGCCATTGGTGTTAATAAAGTCGATGGCTTCATCTAAACTATCCACAGTCTTAATCGAGATAATGGGTGCGTTGTACTCGGTTTTCCAGTCAGCCTCTGTCACTGGGACATGTGAGATTCGAGCTTTATCGAAAATTGCAGCGACTTCTGGCGTAACACGCATCTCAACGCCTTTATCTTGAAAGATTTTCCCCATCAAAGGGAGAAAGGTTTCTGCCACATCGCGATGCACTAAAAGCGTTTCTGTGGCGTTGCATGGCGCGTAGCGTTGCGTTTTGGCGTTATCTGTAACGCTTACAGCCATCGCTATATCCGCATCCTTGTCGACATAGGTGTGGCAGATGCCATCTAAATGCTTGAGCATCGGAATGCGTGAATCGGCTTCTAAGCGAGAAATCAGTTTTTTCCCACCACGAGGAATCAAGACATCGATGTATTGCGTTGCTTTAATAAGCTCTCCCACAAAGTCGTGGTCGGCTGTGGCAACAACTTGAATCGCGTCCTCGGGGAGTCCTGCCTTTAAAAGGGCGGTTTTAACTAACGCGCCTAGCATAACGTTACTTTCAAGCGCTTCTTTCCCTCCGCGCAAAATCGCGGCATTTCCCGACTTAATCGAAAGGGCCGCCGCATCAATTGTCACATTGGGGCGAGACTCAAAAATAATCGCGAGAACCCCTAAGGGAACACGCATACGGGCCACATCAATGCCTGAGGCTTGATGGCGACGCTCAGTGATTGCTCCAATTGGATCGGGAAGAGCGGCGATTTGTTCGCAACCCAAAGCCATCGTTTCAATAATGGGGTCTGTGAGCGTTAAGCGATCGATGAAGGCAGCGGGGTAATTGTTAGTTTTGGCTCGCTCTAAATCCTTGGCGTTGGCCGCAACGATATCGGCCTTTTTCTCGCGAATAAGGGCGGCTAATGCGTAAAGAGCGGCGTTACGCGCCTTTGTCGTCGTTGCTCCCATACGGGCGCTAGCAGCCTTAGCGGCTTGTCCCATTTTTTCGACAAGATTATGCATAGAGTTACTAGAAGTTTCCATAAAGAGAATCCTCCACTATGGCTTACGCAAGAATGAGGCAAGACTTGCGATTTCTAACCACGGGTCAGTATCGCGATTGGCTACAACAAGACCTTTACCAATGCGATCGATATCGCCAATGAGAACGAGCGCAGATTGCAGTTTTTTCTCAGAGATGCGAGTTGCGAGGGCGCTTACGCGGCTTGTTTTATCCGGCCCAAAAATCGCGGCGGCTCTTAATGCCGATTGAAGTGTCTGTCCTTGACTCAGAAGAGAGGCGGCACGAGCCGCCGCACGGATTTCATCAGCAAGCATCCACATCACGTTGGGAATTACTTCACCTTCGGCTTTCAGGGATTCAAGAATCTTTAATGCTCGAGAGGCATCTCCCCGCATCACAGCTTCAATGAGTGTTGTCGTATCAAAGCGTGAGACATCTCCCACGGCTTCGCGAACCATATCTGCTGTTATTCGAGTTCCTTTCGGATATTGGTAGGCCAGTTTAAGAAGCTCTTGGCGTGCCGCGAGTAGATTTCCTTCGCAACGGGCGCTTAAGAGTTCGCAGGCTTCACTCTCGGCTTCTTGACCTTGAAGTTTGAAGCGATGAGAAAACCAGTTAGGAAGTTCTTTAATACCCACGGGAGCGCATTCAACAAATTGCGCAGCTGAAGTCAGTGCTTTAAACCACGCGAGTTTCTTCACAGACCAATCGTAAGGCATCGAAACGATGACAACGACATTTTCTAGCGGCATTTGAGCTAAGTCGCTAAGAGCCTTGGCTCCCTTTACGCCAGGCCGAAAGGAAGTTAAACGGAGTTCAATGACTTTCTGCGGGGAAAATAATCCAACTTCGCGACACGCACTTTCAAGTAGCGACCAGTCCCAGCTGGCAGAGGCATTCAAAACCTCACGCTCGGTAAAGCCTAAACTTTTAGCGTGATCGCGAATCGCATCAGCGGCTTCTATCATCAATAGAGGTTCTTCTCCTGTGATAAACCACAAGGGAGAAATCGAGCCTTTTTTTAGAAATTTTCCTAAATCTGTAACGCGCAAGGGCCTCTCCCTTTAGCGCCTAGCAATGGGCTTTGCTGTGCGCTCAATGCGACGAATCATCTGATTGATTAAATCGTTTTGCATTTCCGACTTAATCATCGCCTCTTCAGAGT
>CAVCTI010000047.1:0-4328 GCA_963604755.1 Duodenibacillus sp.
TTGGTGAAAGAGGCGGGACTTGATGCGAGTTTTTCCTTTGTGTACTCGAAAAGACCAGGGACGCCAGCGGCACTACTCGAAGACACAACGCCACAGTCTTTGAAAATCCAACGCTTACAGTGCTTACAGGCGCAGATTGATGCGCAAGCCCGAGCGATTTCTGAAGGGATGTTAGGAGGCGTTGAGCGGTGTTTGGTCACGGGCCCAGCAAGACGAGGCGAGGGGTTATTAAGCGCGAGGACCGATAACAATCGCGTCGTGAATTTCAAGGGAGAAGCTTCACTCATTAACAAGATGGTCGATGTTCGTATTACCGAAGTCTTTACACACACTTTGGGAGGAGAACTTGTCTAACGCAACGCCTAACGGACGTACGGAATTGATTTTCACCTTCGAGGCGACTGCAGGCGAATTAGCCGCTCTTGTGGGGGCGCTTGAAGAAAACATTCACCATATTGAAAAAAGTTTTGATGTGGCAATTCACCGTCAGGGCCCTCGCTTTTCTATCGTTGGGGAGAAAGCAAGTCACGCGCTGCGTGTTTTAGAGCTCTGTGGTGGACGGATTCGCTCTGGCGACGTTTTAAGCCTTGAGGAAGTCAATCTCTTATGCGTGGATGAAAAGCGCAATCAAAAGAATGCATTTTCTCCTGAAGTTGAGTGCCTTAAAACAAGAAAGATTGGATTAAAGCCACGCACGCCGCATCAAAGAGACTACCTAAGAGCGATTCTTACGACCGATATTACGTTTGGGATTGGTCCAGCGGGAACGGGGAAAACGTATTTGGCTGTTGCGGCGGCCGTTGACGCTTACGAAAGAAATGTTGTCGAACGCATTGTTTTAACGCGCCCTGCGATTGAGGCTGGAGAGCGCTTGGGCTTTTTGCCAGGAGACCTCGCGCAAAAGGTCGATCCCTATTTAAGGCCCTTGTATGACGCACTTTACGATTTGTTTGGTTTTGATCGCACGCAAAAACTCATTCAAAAGCAGGTAATCGAAATCGCTCCCTTAGCCTATATGCGCGGAAGAACGCTTAATAACGCCTTTGTGATTTTGGATGAAGCGCAAAACACCACAGGCGAACAGATGAAGATGTTCTTAACACGCATCGGATTTGGAACGCATGCGGTCGTCAATGGCGACGTGACACAGATTGATTTACCGCGAGGCGTTAAAAGCGGTTTGTCTGAGGCAAGCCGTGTTCTCAAAAATGTCCCTGGGCTTTCTTTTGTGCATTTTGATGCAGCAGACGTCGTGCGTCACCCATTAGTTGGGGCGATTGTTAGGGCTTACGACGCGGCGCGCGCCAAAGAGGAGGAAAAGAAAAATGGGTAAGGCGACTCTTGACTTTACAAGAACCGATGGCGCAAAAAAGCGTCTTCCAACACGGGCTCAAATGCGCGCTTGGATTGAAAAGGCCTCAGAAAGGAAGGTTGCTCTTTCAATTTGCTTTGTCGATGAATCCCAATCTCAAAAGTTAAATTACCAGTATCGGAAAAAACGCCGTCCCACAAACGTTCTCACATTCGACTATGCGCATGAGCCGGTTGCTGAGGCCGACATCGTCGTTTGCACATCTGTGATTGAAAAGGAAGCCAAAGAGCAGGGAAAGTCTTTTAAGGAGCACTTAGCTCATATGCTCATCCATGCCACACTCCACGCTCAAGGTTGGGATCATGCCACAGACGAGGAGGCTCAAGTGATGGAAGCCAAAGAAACCCGCCTTATGAAAAAGCTCGGGTTCGCAGATCCTTATTCCGATCGCGCCCGTGCCCACTAAACAGGGATTGATGCGATGGGAATCCTCAAAGAAAAAGAAACGCTCATAGGGATAGGCTTCGCGCTTATTTTGGGCGCCGTTGCTTCTTTGGGATTTTTCTATTCGCGAGCTTACTTTTGGACGGCTTTAAGTCTTGTCGGCTTTATTTGGATTTTAACCAAAGAGAGTTCTCCGAAAAGGGGAGCACTGATTGGCTTTTTCTTTGGATTGGCCTATTTTGCTTTGGGACTATCTTGGGTTTTTAAAGCGATTTATGTGTATGGAAACGCTCCGTGGCTTTTTGCAGCTGCGGCACTTTCCTCTTTAGCGGCGGCTCTTTCGCTTTTTTCCGCGCTCGTTGGGTTTATTGCCGTGCGTGTTGCGATGCCAGCGGCGATTAAAGCCTCGCTTTTTATCCCGCTGCTTTGGGTTGCTTCTGAGTTTTTACGGGGTGAATGGATCTGTAGCTTCGGGTGGCTTACTGTTGGATACGCCTTTATCGACACGCTTTTTTCTTCCTACGCCCCGATTTTGGGCGTTTATGGCGTGACGTTTGCTGTTTTTGTGGTGGCCGGTGCCGTTGTCGGAATCCTCTTAAAAGAAAAGGAGCGGGCTGGGCGCGTCTTAGCGGGGTTTCTCTGTGGCCTAGTTGTGATCGGCGCCTATGCTTTGGAAGACGTCTCGTGGTCAAAACCAGGATCACGCTTAGAAGTAAGACTCGTACAACCCGATTTACCCTTGGCGTTAACTTCGAGCCTTGCGAAACAAAAGGCTTACTTGGAACGCGTCACACAGATGAGTGTGGCTCGCCCCATGGGCCGCCCCTTAGATCTCATTGTTTGGCCTGAAAGCGTTTTTATTTCGTTACCTAACAATTTGCCGGCAGAACTTCGTGCAGCTCCAGCTTTGTCTTCAATGCGCCAGGATTGTTCGGTTCTTTATAACGCCTTTACGCAACCCAAAGCGCGTGAGATTAGCAATAGCCTTCTTTTGGCCAATGCCGATGGGAAAGAAGCGCTTATTTACACTAAGCGCCATTTAGTGCCTTTTGGAGAGCGTGTCCCTTTGGGGTTTCGGTGGCTCATTAACCTACTTGGTATCCCGATGGCAGACCAAACGGCAGGCGCGGATCCCAATGGAGAAGTCACTGTCGCAGGGATTCCTGTTGCCCTAGGGATTTGCTACGAAAACCTCTTTGCTGACGAGTTGCGTGATTGGTTCTCGACAGGGAATCCCGAATTTATTCTTTATACGGCGAATTTGGGTTGGTTTTCAGAAAGCGCTGTTGACCAATTTACCCAAATGAGTCGCATGAGAGCGAAAGAATCGTCTCGCCCTCTTATTCAAGCGATGAATAATGGCGGTTCGGCCTACATTGACGCGAAAGGCGCCATTGAGCGGCAAGCAGGGCTTGGAGCTCAAAACGTCGATTTCACACTTTTTACTGCTAAGGGCGAAGTAACACCTTTTATGTGCTACGGATTCTTGGGGATTTTTGGCGTAGGCGTCGTCATTTCCCTTGTTATTCTTCTTTTTTGCGCGTTAAAACGCCGAAACTTCACGTTTTTCTCTCAAAAGGGGCACTAAGTCGCTAAAATCGAACCCCGATTGTGTGCGCCCAGGGAAAACCAATCCCTTTTTGGGCGCTTTCCCGTTATCGAGAAAGGTTTAGACCATCTGCGAAGGGTTTTTATGATTACATTTCAGGAAGTCATCCTGCGTTTGCAGGAGTATTGGAACAAGCAGGGCTGCGCAATCTTGCAGCCGATTGATATTGAAGTCGGTGCTGGAACAAGCCACACGGCAACGTTTTTACGTGCCTTGGGGCCAGAGCCTTGGCGCGCTGCCTACGTGCAGCCGAGCCGTCGCCCGAAAGATGCGCGCTATGGCGAAAATCCCAATCGCTTGCATCAGCATCACCAATTTCAGGTGGTTTTAAAGCCCGCTCCCGTTGATATCGTTGATATTTATCTTGATTCTTTGCGTTATCTCGGAATCGACACGGAAGTCAACGACATCCGTTTCGTCGAAGACAACTGGGAAAATCCCACGTTGGGTGCGTGGGGCCTGGGTTGGGAGATTTGGATGAACGGCATGGAAGTGACGCAATTTACGTACTTTCAACAGGTCGGTAGCCTTGAATGTAAACCGATCACAGGCGAAATCACCTACGGGTTAGAGCGCTTGACGATGTATCTACAAAACTGCGATAACGTTTTCGATCTCGTTTTCACAAAGCAAAAAGACGGTCTTGGTCGCGAACACACGCTCACCTATGGCGACGTTTTCCATCAAAACGAAGTCGAGCAGAGTCACTACAACTTTGAAGCGAGCGACCCAGAAAAGCTCTTTGCCCAGTTCGATTACTATGAAAGTGAAGCCAAGCGCTTAATGGAATTAAAGCTAGCGCTTCCTGCCTATGAAATGGTCTTAAAGGCAGGCCACACATTTAACCTCTTGGATGCACGAGGTGCGATTTCGGTGACGGAACGCGCCGCCTACATTGCTCGCATCCGTAACTTTAGTCGCGCAGTGGCTCAGAGCTACTACGAATCTCGTGAGCGTCTGGGC
>CAVCTI010000048.1:0-5627 GCA_963604755.1 Duodenibacillus sp.
TTTCCTTGGCCATTTTCTGGTCCTTCTATTTCCTAGTAAATTTGTATAAACAGAGGAAAACCGTTTTACTAAGAGGGTTTTCCTCCCCTGTTGTTAAAGTTAAAAATTACTTCTGTTTTTCTTCAATGACGGCATCGGCAACATTCTTCGGAGCTTCCGCATAATGGCCGAATTCCATCACATATGTTGCGCGGCCTTGCGTTAAGGAGCGCAACGATGTTGAATAACCAAACATTTCCGCAAGCGGGACTTCGCAACGAATCGCTTTGCCACCGCCTACAAGATCGTCCATACCCTGAATCATACCGCGACGACTTGAAAGGTCGCCCATCACGTCGCCCATCTTTTCCTCAGGGGTCTCGACAGTCACCTTCATAATCGGCTCAAGCAAAACAGGTGATGCCTTACGCATACCGTCTTTGAAAGCCATAGAAGCTGCCATCTTAAAGGCGTTTTCATTGGAGTCAACTTCGTGATACGAACCAAAGTGCAATGTGACCTTGACGTCAACGACAGGGTACCCTGCTAAGACACCAGACTTTAACGTGTCCTCAACACCCTTTTGAACAGCCGGGATGTATTCACGAGGAACAACGCCGCCTTTAATTGCATCGACGAATTCAAATCCACCTCCAGGTGCAAGCGGTTCGAGCTTCAAGACAACGTGACCGTACTGTCCACGACCGCCAGACTGCTTAGCAAACTTGCATTCAGCGTTTTCAACCACTGAGCGGATTGTTTCGCGGTACGCAACCTGCGGACGACCCACTGTCGCATCGACACCGAATTCACGTCTCATACGTTCGACGAGAATTTCCAAGTGCAACTCGCCCATACCAGAAATAATTGTCTGGCCAGATTCCTCATCCGAGCGAACACGGAAAGACGGGTCTTCTTTGGCTAAGCGCTGCAAAGCCAAAGCCATCTTTTCTTGGTCAGCTTTGGTACGCGGTTCAACAGCCTGACTAATCACAGGCTCCGGGAAATCCATACGTTCAAGGATAATGGGCTTGTCGATATCGCAAAGCGTATCGCCCGTTGTCACATCCTTCAAACCCACAGCGGCGGCAATGTCGCCAGCCTCGGCTTCGGTGATTTCTTTACGTTCGTTGGCATGCATCTGCAACAAACGACCGATGCGTTCTTTCTTATCCTTCGTGGAGTTCAAAACGGTTTCACCCGAAGTTAAGACGCCAGAGTAAACGCGCAAGAACGTTAACTGTCCGACATAGGGGTCTGTCATGATCTTGAAGGCCAAGGCCGAGAACGGAGCCTTATCGTCGGCTTCACGTGTTTCGGGTTTGTCGTCCAAGTCAAAGCCAGGAACTGGCGGAATATCAATCGGGCTCGGCAAGAAATCGATGACGCCGTCGAGCATACGCTGCACGCCCTTGTTCTTAAAGGACGAGCCGCAGAACATCGGATGGATTTCGCCCGCGATGGTACGTGTGCGGATGCCTTGGATGATTTGTTCTTCGGAGAGTTCGCCCGTTTCCAAGTACTGGTTCATCAGTTCTTCGGAAGCTTCAGCGGCGTTCTCAACGAGCTTTTCGCGCCAGGTCTTCGCAAGTTCGGCTAATTCAGCGGGGATATCGCCAAACGTAAACTTCACACCGAGACTAGCATCATCCCAAATAATCGACTTCATACGAATGAGATCGACAACGCCCTTAAAGGAGTCTTCAGCGCCAATCGGCAAAACGATTGGAACGGGGTGACCCTTTAAGCGCTTTTCCATCTGATCGATCACGCGATAGAAGTCAGCACCCGTGCGGTCCATCTTGTTAACGAACGCAATACGGGGAACACCGTACTTGTTTGCCTGACGCCACACGGTTTCAGACTGCGGCTGAACAC
The DNA here is from genome assembly GCA_963604755.1 of Duodenibacillus sp. Classification (GTDB taxonomy): domain Bacteria; phylum Pseudomonadota; class Gammaproteobacteria; order Burkholderiales; family Burkholderiaceae_F; genus Duodenibacillus. The sequence continues at coordinate 1,858 of CAVCTI010000048.1, forward strand.
CGCCGACGGCGCAGTAAACCATCACGGCACCGTCTAAAACGCGCATGGAACGTTCCACTTCAACTGTGAAGTCCACGTGCCCCGGCGTGTCGATGATGTTAAAGCGATAGGGCTTGTGCTGCATGTCCATACCGCGCCAGAAGCACGTTGTCGCAGCAGAAGTAATCGTGATACCGCGTTCTTGTTCTTGATCCATCCAGTCCATTGTCGCAGCGCCATCATGCACTTCGCCGAGCTTATGGTTAACGCCCGTGAAGAACAAAATGCGTTCTGTCGTGGTGGTCTTACCCGCGTCAATGTGCGCAGAAATACCGATGTTTCTGTACTGAGCAATTGGTGTAGTACGAGCCATTGTTTCCTCTCAGTGCCTAGAAACGGAAATGCGAGAAGGCCTTGTTGGCTTCAGCCATACGATGGACTTCATCACGCTTCTTCATCGCAGCGCCGTGGCCCTCAGAAGCTTCCAACAGTTCACCAGCCAAACGTTGGGGCATGGACTTCTCGGAGCGAGCCTTAGCGCATTCGCGCAACCAGCGCATCGCTAGGGCCGTACGACGAACAGGACGGACTTCGACAGGAACCTGATAGTTTGCGCCACCGATACGACGGCTCTTGACTTCGACGAGCGGGCGTACGTTATTGACGGCAGCTGTAAACACCTCGATGGGGTTCTTGCCAGTTTTTTCTTCAATCTGCTGCAAGGCACCATAAACGATGCGTTCTGCAACAGCCTTCTTGCCGTCAAGCATGACGACATTAATAAATTTTGAAACCTCTACGTTCCCGAATTTTGGATCCGGGAGAATCTCACGCTTCGGTACTTCGCGACGACGGGGCATATTTTTCCTCTTTTCGTTGTCTTCAGTCTAAAAACGCTGCAACCACATAAGGCAGTTGCGACTTACTCGGCCCTTTTACGGCTGGGCCGCCATTTCGCACGGTAAAAAACCGCGCGCGAATTACGCCTTCTTCGGGCGCTTCGCGCCGTACTTAGAGCGGGCCTGTTTACGATCTTGGACGCCTTGCGTATCCAAAGAACCACGCACGATGTGATAACGCACACCGGGTAAGTCCTTGACACGACCGCCGCGGATCAAAACAACAGAGTGTTCCTGCAAGTTGTGGCCTTCACCACCGATGTAGGAAATAACCTCAAAGCCGTTGGTTAAACGCACCTTCGCAACCTTACGCAAAGCCGAGTTAGGCTTCTTCGGGGTCGTGGTGTAAACCTTCGTGCAAACGCCGCGTTTTTGCGGGCAATTCTTAAGAGCAGGGCTCTTGGATTTGTCGTGAGTGTTCTCACGGGGCTTGCGAACAAGCTGATTAATGGTGGGCATAGTGTCCCTATAAGGTAAAGCCATCCGATTTAAGGCGAAAAGCCCTAAAAAGGAGATAAGTTGCTGATGAAAAATTTTTCTCTTTTCCGTCTCTTTTCGTACGACAAACGGGGCGTAGCACAAAGCAACACCCCACGCTCTTGCCAAACAGCAAGAGTCGGAAAAGACTGCGATTTTCGTCTTTTTTTTAGCCTATGTCAAGGCTTTTAGTGGAGTTTTCCAAAGAAATTCAAATATCTTGTGTTGTAAGACGTTCTCACCACAAGAATTTCATTCGGGAACGGAACCCATTGACATCTTTTTGGGCCAGCTCGATTCCTCTTTTAAGGGACCCCGAACGCGGATTTCAGTTGCCCCTTTGTAGTAATCGTCAGCAATCTTGTCGATATCGTAAGAGTTGCGTTCGCGGTTGGCTTCTGGCCTCTTAAATTCACCGCGAATAAGAGCTGGGACATCTGATAACTTCATCAGTGAGTCGTCGCGACGCATCGGCTCTTTCGGAGCGTTCTGGGGCTTTACAAGTAAAAGCGCATTTAGTTTCTTTGCACCAAAACCTGCTCCGTGATCGCTTGCGATAACGATCGTTGTGTTGTCATAGACCTTATTTTCTTTCATCCAGTCAAACCAACGGGCTAATGCTCTAAGAGAACACACTTCGACGGCTTGCTGCGGATAGTTCTGCCCAGGGCCCGGATCCTTAACAATTCCGCACTTACCAGGAACCATCAGCCACGGATAGTGCGTGATTTCCGAATGAAAGAACTTATAGGTGTCTTTAGCCATATTGGCATTGGAAATCTCAGGCAGTTCATCCAAAAAGGCCCATTCCTGCAAGCGATTGGCAACGCGGTCGCTTGTCCAATAGCCAATGGCCTGTGTCACCCAATGGCCATCGAAATAAACCACAGCTTTCATCGACCATGGAACAGAAGAAAAAAGACTGACGGCGGTTAAGAATTCGTCGCTTGCTCCGACATTGATTTCGATACCGTGCTTATCGGCATAGCGATTTAGATACGCTGAGCTTAAATAGCGCACAGCACGGATAGGAACCGTAGCGTGTGGCGCTAAGCGCTGGGCTTCAAGCCAATTGTGTTCGTTAACGAAGATATCGGTGTTTTCCCCGTAGCGGTTTAACTCTTGCGCATAAAGGCGATTGATCTTATCGGAAAGCGCCTCGCGCTTACCTTCGTTTAATGCTCCTACCGTGCAGCGATCTCCACAAATTAATGTAGCGATACTTGTGCTTGTTCTAAAGCCTTGCGCCAAGGTATCGGGATACCAAAGAAACCCAGAAAAAGAATCGGCTAAATCGGGGTTCTTTCGAAGGATTGAAGCCATGTGGCGACCAGAAAACGCATCAAGGACAAAAACAAGGCGATTCTTTCCTTTTTGCGTAAATCCGAGCATTTCATCGTTGTAACTTGGAAGCTCCGTGCGTCGCGATTGCGAATCCGTCACCCACTGCCCTTTTGTCGCCCAAAGTTGCCCGAGACCCGCAACAAAACTTGCGACGCAGGCAAACGTTAAGCCAAAGCGTAAGAGAGGAACTCCCCCGCGACGCAAGTACCGATAAAAGAGGAAACCTAAGGCAGCAAAAATCCCCACATCAAGGAAAATGTTCTTTAAGCGGTAGAGATTTTCTGGGTGCTCGATTTGAAAGCCGTCAATCGTTCCCACATCAAGCGGCAGCAAGAAGGCGTAAATCGAAAAAAGAACGGCGATAAAAGTTGTGATAACGCTTGCTGTACGCATTACGCCCAAAAGTTGCCAGAGTTTTCCCGCAAGATAAAGCGCGGCGCCAAAGACCGCTGAATCAAGTAGGAGCTTTGCTAAAACAACCTCAGGAGAAGAAAAGAGCTCGGGCGCTGTGCAGTAAGACTGAATCGGCAAGTAATTGCATAGCAAGATGACAAGCCAGAAAGCAACGGGCGTATAAAGTGCCTCAGGTTGAATTCTCGGATAAAGCCAGTTTTTGGGCTCGTAGCGCGCAAACGTCAAAGACAAAACGGGAATCAGACTCCAAAGCCCCAAAAGAACCGTAAAGAAGGGTTTAACGCGCCCGAAGGTACCTTGATACCAATAACTTACACAGCCAACGCTTGCGGCAAAAAGGAAAACAGCAAGAAGGAAACGTTTCTTAAAAAGAAGAGATAGCGCTTCTTTCGCGCACCAAAGCATCGAAAGCGCAAAGGTGGCATTGGCAGCCAACTCAAATAGGCGCCGCACCGAACCTTCAAAGAAGGGATTTTGTCCTCTTGAAAGAAGTCCCAATGTGAGACCCACTAACCAAAGACCGAGAGCCAAAAGTCCGCGCAAACGACTAACGCTTTCTCCTTTTTCGATAACTGCTTCTTTGCGAGTAAAGAATCGGGCAATCGCTTCTTTTGGCGCCTTTAATTTACGCACCAAGTCATAGACGATGTTTTTCCC
>CAVCTI010000049.1:0-6025 GCA_963604755.1 Duodenibacillus sp.
GTTGTAGTCCTTGCCGTTAACTTCGCCAGCTCTCGGGGCACGCGTTGTAAAGGAAACAGACATTTTTAGTGTCTTTTCCCGCCGCAAGAGTTCGGCGTTAAGCGAACTCTTTCCTGCGCCAGAAGGAGCTGATGTGATGTAAAGACGACCGCTATAGGTAGATAAAGAGGAGCTTGGCATGGTAAAAATATATCGAACTCAAAAATTGGGGCTATTTGCGCTTTAGGGAAACCGCTTTCTTTGCGCTAATATCTAGGGCCTCTTAATTGGCGCGAGTTTAGCAGAGGCAGTTAACGGATTCTTTCTTTTTTTTGTTAGGAAGAATGGCCTCGATCTAAGAGCTTTTTATTGATTTTCATATTCTGGAGGGAATCGGCATGCGATACCACTTCCCCGTTGTCATTATCGATGAGCACTACAACGCTCAGAACGTTTCGGGTTCTGGCATCCGGTCTCTTGCGAAGGCACTCGAAGAGCTTGGTCTCGAGGTCACTGCCGCAACGGCCTATTCGGATATGGCCAATATCGCCGCTCACGCGAGCCGCGCCTCGGCTTTTGTTGTGGGACTGGCGGACGCGGATTTTTCCTCTGATGGAAAAGAAAACGAAACCATTCACGAATTGCGTGAGTTTGTGCAAAAAGTGCGCATCTGTAGCCCAGATGTGCCGATTTTCCTATACGGAGAAACCAAAAGCACAACGTCCGTTCCTAACGATGTCACCCGCGAACTGCACGGCTTTATTCACATGTTTGAAGATACGCCAGAATTTGTCGCGCGTTACATTGCTCGTGAAGTGCGGGAATATCTCGAAAGCTTAGCGCCTCCATTTTTTAAAGCGCTAACGCAATATGCGGCGGGTTCTTCTTACTCGTGGCATTGCCCGGGGCACTCGGGGGGCGTTGCCTTCTTAAAGAGTCCCGTGGGACAGATGTTTCATCAGTTCTTTGGCGAAAACATGCTTCGTGCGGATGTTTGTAATGCCGTAGAAGAACTCGGGCAACTTCTTGAACACACGGGGCCAGTGGCTAAGTCCGAGCAAAACGCCGCTCGCATCTTTGGGTGCGACCACTTGTTTTTCGTCACAAATGGCACGTCAACTTCCAACAAAATTGTTTGGAACTATGCGGTAGCGCCTGGAGACATTGTTGTTGTCGATCGCAACTGCCACAAATCCATCTTGCATGCGATTACGTTAACAGGAGCAATTCCCGTTTTCCTGATGCCCACGCGAAATCACTACGGCATCATTGGCCCGATTCCCAAAAAAGAATTCTCCTATAAGGAAATTCTTAAAAAAATTCACGCTAATCCATTAATTACCGATAAAAAGCGCCGTCCTCGTATTCTGACGATTACGCAGTCCACTTACGATGGCATTGTCTATAACGACGAGGAAATTAAGCGTGAGCTTGACGGAAAGATCGATATCTTGCACTTTGATGAAGCGTGGTTGCCCCACGCGGCTTTCCACCCGTTTTATAACAAGATGCATGCGATTGATGCGGCAAAGCCTCGCACCAAAGAAAGCCTTGTGTTTGCGACACACTCAACGCATAAGTTGCTCGCCGGTCTTTCGCAAGCAAGCCAAATCTGCGTTGAAAATTCTTTGAGTAAAAAATTAGACCTCGCGCATTTCAATGAATCATTCATGATGCATACGTCTACATCGCCTCAGTACGCGATTATCGCGAGCTGCGACGTGGCAGCTGCGATGATGGAAGGAACGGCGGGAACAGCTCTTGTTGAAGAGTCTCTTAAGGAAGCGGCGGATTTTCGCCGTGCGATGCGGGCAGTTTCAAAAAACTACAAGGATTGGTGGTTTGAAGTTTGGGGCCCGAAGGCACTCCCCAAGAAAGGTTTTGGCACCCAAAACGATTGGAAGTTAGAAGCCAAAGACACTTGGCACGGCTTTGGAGCCGTAGCCGATGGCTTTAATATGCTCGATCCCATTAAGGCCACAGTTGTCACACCTGGCTTAGGGCTCGATGGCCGTTTTTCCAAGACTGGGATTCCGGCCGCCGTTGTCACAAAATACCTTTCTGAGCACGGCATCATTGTTGAGAAAACGGGTCTTTATTCCTTCTTTATTATGTTTACCATCGGCATCACAAAGAGCCGTTGGAATACGTTAGTAACTGAGTTGCAGCAATTTAAAGATGCTTACGATGCGAATGCCCCACTGTGGCGCGTGATGCCCAAATTTATTGCCGCATTCCCGCACTACGAAAATAAGGGTCTCAAAGACCTTTGCCAGGAAATTCACGAAGCCTATCGAGCCTCTGATGTGGCGCGACTTACAACCGAGATGTATGTGTCAGTCATGCAGCCTGCGATGACACCGACGGCGGCTTACGCGAAACTCGTGCATGGCGACGTTTGCCGCTTGCCAATCGATAAGCTTGAAGGACGAATTTCGGCTGTGCTTTTAACGCCGTACCCGCCAGGCATTCCGCTTTTGGTCCCTGGAGAGCGCGTCAACCGCCGTATTGTTGAGTATCTATCGTTTGCTCATGACTTCACAACGAAGTTCCCAGGCTTTGAAAGCGATGTGCATGGGCTCGTGAAAGAAAAGAATGCCGATGGCACGTATACGTATTACCTTGATTGCGTAAAGGAAGACTAAAAGATGGCTCTTGATGTTGTGTATTTTCCAAAAGTTGCGGTAACGGTTCTTTCGGTAGAAGGTGATGCGCGTTTCTTAGCTCGCCTTCTGACAAGTGACGCTTCAAAATTAGCCGAAGGTACCCTTACTCGTACAGCGCTCCTTAATGCGACAGGCGGCGTATTAGGGACGGCTCTTTTAGCTCGCTTTGATGCGACGCACTTTGCGGTTCTTTTCTTAGAAGAAAATGCCGACGCCTTAGAGGCGTGGGCGCGTCAAGTTTCTCAGGCTTTTGAAGCGACAGTGAAAATTGAAAAACTTCAAGCATTGCCCTTTTTAGGCGATTTAGCGGGAGAGGCTCCCGCACGTTGCCACTGCATAAAAAAGACAAAGCTCTCGCTTTTTAACCGCGGGTGGATTACCTATGCCGTCGGTAGCGATGAAGCAGTTGATGAACTCGCTCAGAAATTGAAAGCGGCTGAAGCTCGCGCTGGGGACCCCGCGATGATTGAAGCGCTTCGCATCTTAGCCCGAGAACCTGCTTATGGTTTGGAGTACGATGAGACGACAAGCCCCTTGGAAGCGGGCTTAGAAGACGCTCTTAATTTTGACGATGCTTCGCGCGTCTTTATCGGAAGAGCTCTTACAGAAGCCCGTAAGGAGAAAGGAGACTTTGAGCGCTTAAACCTTGTTGTCTTTAATGTGGCGTTTGACCCAGCGACACTGACGGAACTCCCGTTAATCATCGTGGGAGATTTGGGCTATCAGCCAACCTCTCTTGTGCGAATCCCTGATATGAATATGACGGCGGCCCTCGTAAGACTGCCGCACTCAGTGGAAATTGGGACGAATTTGGATGCGTTAGTGAAGACAAATCCTGCAAGCGCTGCGAAATCTGTTTTGGTGTTAGCGCCCCAAACATAGGATAATGGCGCTTTTTTAACTGCCCTCGGGTAAGCAACTCCTGACTAAAGTCAGAAGCTTTATTGTTACCGCCTTAAGTAGACGGTTCAACATAAGGCTGGTCTTACTGCAGCCGTTGAGACATCAGCTGATATCCCAAACCGAGCAGATTCCGACTCGCATTTAAGTCGGCGTGCGCTCGGTAACCACAAGAACACTGGAAGCGGTGCTTTTTACGAGCACCGAGCTTCCCACAATGGGCACAGGTCTGACTCGTGTAGTGAGGATCGACAAACATCACTTCCATCCCTTCCTGAACGGCCTTGTAGACAATCATCTGCTGCAGTTCCCTGAAAGGCCACCGGTGCAGACGAGTACGGACTCGAAGGTTGGCTTTGATGCGTTCCCGAATATGCGTCAGGTCTTCAAGAATAATCAGTTTTTTATTCTTGCTTTTCGCTTCGTTGACGATCTCACGACTCACGACATGGTTGACATGCGCCACATGGCGTCTTTCCCGGCCAGAAGCCTTCCGAAGGTGCTGTTTGGCACTTCGTGAGCCGTTGCGCTGAAGACGCGTACGCAAACTTTGCTTTCTATCGCGGTTGTGTTTGAGCTTGCCTGCCTTCCACAGTTTTCCCGTGGAAGCGGCAGCCATATTAGTTTCTCCTACATCAACTCCCATCATCACTTCTTTCGTCTGAAGTTCTGAGGGAGAAACAGGTTGAACATCGTTTTCAATGGTAATGTGCAGTTCCCAAAAGTCCGGGCTTTTTCCGTAACCACGATGCAACACGAGATTACTTTCTTTGCGAGTGCCGGAAGCGAGCAACAAGCGTTGGTAATCCCCTGGTGCCAATGTCGCTTCCGCTCGTCCTCGCAAGGTGTAGAGACGGACCGTACCGTTATCGCAGTAGGTGATCGTGTTTTTATCAAGATGCACGGAGGGATTTTTAAAGCGAATCGTTTTGAGTTCCGACTCTTTCAACTGCTCTGGGTGATTGGCTAATTCAGTTTTATAAGCCGACGAAACCGACCGAATCACATTGCACTCTAGTTGTGCCCCTAATGCTGGAAACATTTCGCGGATTTTCGAATAGGCCGCGCGGTGCAAAGAAAATCGTTGCCACAAACGGCTTTCTTTGTTTTTGCAGACGATGGGAACGACGAAATTGCAGGCATCCCGATATAGTGCCTGGGTTTCTGATAATTTGGCAGAATCTTCAGGGCTGACCAATAGACGAACGCAAACCGTCCGACTAAGTTTCGTCAACTTAACCAGTTTACCGGCGTCCTTGGATGTGTTCAGTACTTTCAATGTACTTCCTTATCAGTTTCTGCACTGACATTGCCTGCGGTTCCAACATAATACGAAGGCGACCACAGATGGCCATCCCTCAACTGTTTTTTCAGTTCAGGGTGTCTAACAAAAAGCGTTCTGGCCGAAGCTCCTTTAAAAATTTTCACCGCTTCAGCCACGGATATCGCCGGAGGAATACTTACAAAAAAATGTACGTAATCCGGCTGTATCTCTTTTGACAAGATGGCAAACCCGCGTTTGGCACACACATCGTTCAATACTTCCGACAATGTCTCTGCAATTTTACCTGTTAAAATTTCCCTTTTGTACTTCGTGCAGACCATATGGTATGCCGTCTGATACACACAATTTCTTTGAAATACAATATCTACCATGCTTCTGATTTTATCTCTTTGTCAACTTGCCGCGATTCCTCTCGCGACTAAAGTCGCAAGTTTCCTCGCGGCATTTCTATGAAAACCGTGAACGCAAAAACACAATATGTCCGTAGCTACGGCTGCCAAATGAATGAGTACGATGCCTCTCGCATCGCTGATTTACTTCAAGATCGTTACCAACTCACGCGAGTCGATGCGCCCGAAGGCGCCGATATCGTCGTTCTTGTCACCTGTTCAATTCGTGAAAAGGCCCATGAGAAGGTTTTCTCGGATTTAGGCCGCCTTCGCGAAATGAAAAAAGAGCACCCCGAAATGCTGATTGCAGTGGGCGGGTGCGTCGCTAGTCTTGAAGGGAAAAACCTTTTATCGCGGGCCCCATGGGTCGATGTGGTCTTTGGACCGCAGACCTTGCATCGCCTTCCGCTACTTATTGAGGAGCGCTTAAGAACAGGTCGCTCGCAGGTCGATACTAGCTTTCCTGAGATCGAAAAGTTCGATTCTCTGCCGCCGCCACACGTCGAAGGGGCTAGTGCCTTCTGTTCTGTGATGGAAGGCTGTAGCCACTTTTGCTCTTATTGCATTGTCCCTTACACGAGAGGCGCTGAAATTAGTCGCCCCGTGATGGATGTGTTAGTTGAGTGCGCGGAGCTCGCTAGCCAAGGCGTCAAAGAAGTGACTCTTTTGGGGCAAAACGTCAATGGCTATCGCGGTAAGACCCCCGATGGCGTTACAGCAGACTTTGCGCTTCTTTTGGAATACATCTCTGAAATTGAGGGCATCGAGCGCATCCGCTTTATGACAAGCCACCCAACGGAATTCAC
>CAVCTI010000050.1:0-2214 GCA_963604755.1 Duodenibacillus sp.
CCTCATAGTCGCTATCAAGGTACTTCACCATAAAGAGTCCCTGGCTTCTATCGCGATCGATAAGGTTAAAGCCCGCACGATCTAGTGCTAAGCCTAAGCGACGCCACGCGCGATCGAAGGATTCTTTCACTAAAACGGCTTCGGCTTTGCCTGCTTCGTCGGTCTGAAGTTCAGCAACGGCTTGCGAAGCCTGAACAAGCACTTCTTCAGCAGCCTTCTTCTCGGCTGGCTTCAAATCGGGATTGAATTCTGTCTCAAGCTTCAAAGCCAAGCGAGAAAGCATCTCGGCTTCAAGCTGTGGGTCAGAAGGTCCGGGCTGCCAAACGGTGCCATCAGCATCTTTTCCGGTGACAACTTCGACCATCTGTTTATGGGTAATATAGACGTCTGTTGAACCATCATCGTTACGTTCCATACGGGCACGATATTGATCACGTAACCCCGTGTCGTAGACGAAATCCATAATCTTTCCGAGAGTCGCACGAATAATGTCTTTCGGAAGATTAGCTTTGTTTTCTGCCCACTCGGTTTGCATCACGCCTGTGCGAGCATCCTGCATCTTCAATTCCAAGCCAATCGAGGGCCAGAAGTCCTGCAACACAGGCCAAACGCGATCTGCATCCGCTGTGACGTGAACGTAACGGGTCTGACCGTCACGAACAACTTTCGCTGTCACTGTTTCAGGTAAGACGCTTCCCACTTTTGTACCAAAGCGCTCGGCAAGAACCTGGCTACGTTCGCTTTCTTCATTGGCACTCACAACCTGTGGGCGATTCGGGAGCGTGAAGCGATCTGTGCGCTGCACACTATCTAAATCGGGCGGGATATCGAGCGGAGCACGTGATGTGCTTGATTCATATTCAGCGCGTTGCGAAGGCATATGTATGCCGATTTTCTCGAGCTGCGAGCAGCCGACAAGTGCAAAGACTGAACAGGCAAAAACAGAATAACGAAAGATTCGATTGGCCATAAATAAACTCTCATCCCCATGAGTGACGAAAAGAAAGCAAGCCACTTAAGTGCGCACCGAAGTTTCGGCGCACTTAAAAAGCAACGTCTCGCGGGAGTCTAGCAAAAAGAAAGACGCCTAAAACATGAACACCATAGAAATTTGCAACTAAGCGCATAAGAAAGAGTGACTAAAGAAAAAGAAAGTCCAATTTCTTAGCCGCGGTTGTTTTTCACCAAGATTTCCAAAATCTGGAAAATCACGCTTCTTAGGTTACGGCGATCGACAATCATATCAATGGCACCTAATTCAAGAAGCTTTTCCGAGCGCTGAAAGTCTTCGGGTAACTTCTCTCGCACAGTTTGCGCAATAACGCGAGGGCCCGCAAAGCCAACAAGTGCGCCAGGCTCGGCGATAACCACATCTCCCATAAAAGCAAAGGACGCGGAAACGCCCCCCATGGTCGGGTCTGTGAGAACGGAGATAAAGGGAATCTTGCGTTCAGACAATTGCGCTAAAGCCGCATTGGTTTTTGCCATTTGCATAAGGCTAATTAAGCCCTCTTGCATACGGGCGCCGCCACTAGCGCAAAAGACAACGAATGGACAATTGTCTTTAACAGCACGCTCCACACCTCGAACAAAGCGCTCTCCAACGACGCTTCCCATTGAGCCCCCCATAAAGGAGAAATCAAAAGCCGCAGCCACAATCGGTTCATTGGAAAGCGTGCCACGCATCACAATGATGGCATCGGTTTCTTTGGTTTTTTCTTGGTACTGACGAACGCGCTCTGGATAGGGTTTGGAATCGACAAAGTCAAGGGGATCGCAGGGCAAAATCTCTTCCCCAATTTCTTCGTGCGGGCCCTTACGATCTAAGAAAGCCTTCAAGCGGTCACGCGCGCCCAATCGCATGTGCTCTCCGCACTTTGGGCATACCATGAGCGACTCAACGAGATCTTCGTTATACAAAACCTGATCGCAACCTGGACACTTAGTCCAAACGCCGCTCGGTATCGGGCTACGGCGCTGCTTATTGGTTGTTTCCGAAGAGGAGAATTTGGGAAGAATGCGTGTAATCCAACTCATTGGTCTCTGTCTCTCTAAATTAAGGAAGAGAAGTTTTCCGTTTCGCTTTGTTTCAGCGCATTTTAGCCTTGCCCAAAGGTGGTTTACAATGGATTTTCTTGAGGGTAACGTAGCGTAACAAAACGCGGCACAATCCCTGCGAAACGTAAAGGAGCCTGAATTCGCAATGTCTCACCG
>CAVCTI010000051.1:0-6065 GCA_963604755.1 Duodenibacillus sp.
CCCAAATTGCTCGCGAAAAGCCAACTTCTAATTTATCTCGGTTTCCCTTCACAACATCCAAGCGAGCAATCGTGGCCTTATCGTCAAAAAGCATGATGGTTTCGTAATTGATCCATCCTTCCCGAAGTAGATTAAACGACTCATCGACCGTTTTCTCGCGATTCTTCCCTTGTAAGACAACGCTAATTAATGAGCGAGGGACAACTTTATTGCTTTCTGTTCTTAGCCACGAGGAGATGATGTTTAAGTTTGTGCTCGATGCCATGACTCCATTGATGCTCGAACTCTTCCATAAAGCAAGATTGCCATTTTTTTGTGTGTGGCCGGCAAAGGAAAACTCAGTTTCCGAAAACCACGCATAAGCTGTTGGAAATTCGATGCGAATTCGATTGGCCAACAGGGAAAGGTCATACGCAGACGTTACCTGATTGGCAGAAGAGATAGGGAATGCGAAAAGGGAATCCTTCATGCCAATTTCTTTGGCATAAAAATTCATTTTTTCCACAAAAGCACGATAGGAACCAGAAAGAAACTGCGCAACTGCCAAAGAAGAATCTTCTGCGCCAATGACAGCAATCGATCGCAACAAAGTTGACAAAGGCACTTTCATACCCGTGGCAAGGTAAATTCGGCGCGAAAGGGAAATTTTCTTATCATTCTCGAAGTCAACCGTGACAAGAGACTGCAGTTTATTTGGCTCTTGAGAGAGCTTGAGCGCCGTATATAGCGACATCAGGCAGGTCAAATCTTCGGGATTGATAATCTTGTGGGAGTTTTTTTCAAAGATCAAAGCGCCACTTTCCCCATCTATTAAAGCCGCGATTGGCGCATCAATCTGGGGAGTTGCCCACGAAAGCGGGGAAAGCGCCACGAAAAAAAGCGCTAAACAAGAGACAAGAAATTTCCTTAACATGGCGTCATTCTAAGGTTTTTAGCTTCGTAGCGCCTTAAGATTATGCCTGCCGAAAGTAAACAAAAGAAACATGACAAATCCCGAAGACGCGCTAAAGAATCTTCTTGGCAATGATATCGATGTTCGTTGGCTCGATTGCACAGCGAGCACAAACGATGATGTCAAAGAGTGGCTTAAACAATTGTGTCACAATCGAATTGTGGTTTGTGTCGCCAATCGCCAAACAAAAGGGCGAGGTACACGAGGGCGCATTTGGGAAAGCGAAGACGACGCACTATTGATGAGTGTAGGTCTGAGAGTTCACTCTGTAAAGCCAGAGATGATGCCTTTTTTAGGTTGGCACATCATGAAGCGGTTGCAAAAGATTGAGTGCACCGTACAGGTCAAATGGCCTAATGATCTTTGGATTGATGGAAAGAAACTCGCCGGGATTCTTTGTGAGACAGTACAGATGCAAAGAAACCAAACAGGCATTGTTGTCGGTGTTGGGATAAACCTTGAGGGAAAGAACCCTAAACATGCGTATTTGGGACTCGTGGGAACGAATAAAATCTTACTTTGCGCCGATTTAGTTCAGACGATTGTCTTGGCTCTTAAAAGTTTTTCCGATGAAAAACTTTCTGAAGTTTCTTCTTTTTGGAAAGAAAGTGATGCGCTTTACGGTAAGCGTGTGAGTGTCGTCGATGCGAGTGGCCGCACATTTGAAGGAATAGAAAAAGGAATCGACGTCAAGGGGCACTTATTTCTTGAAGTAGAGGGTAAGTGCAGTACTTTTTCGGACGTAACAGTCAGTGGCATCAAAGTAGGAAAATGAGATTGTGACAATTTTATTGGTTGACTTGGGAAACACGGCACTTAAGTGGTCGACATCCGAAAATCCTGGAGAGCCTCACACGTATGTGCATTCGGGGGCCACAGCGGTTTCAGGGGAGTTACTTCGCACGTGGATGGATTTAAAGCCTACGCGCGTATTCGGTTGCATGGTTTCAAGTGAAGCGCTTGCCTTGTCACTGACGAAATTTTTCAATCGCTGCCAAATCAACTGGGAGTGGTTGCAATCAGAAAAAACGTTTGAAGGCCCCTTTTCTTTAGAAAACGCTTATAGCAATGTGCATCAACTCGGAAGCGATAGGTGGCATGCTGCCATTGGCGCCGTAAGCTTATTTCCCAACGAGGCTCTGATTGTGGCGCAATTGGGGACTGCCACAACAGTCGATACTGTAATCCCAACGGAAAAGGGGATGAAGTTTCTTGGTGGAAGAATTCTTGCAGGACCGTCACTGATGGTTTCAGCGTTAACAGGCGCCACGCAATGCCGTTATGAGAAAGTCGGAGAGAGCGTTCCTTTCCCTTTAAATACGGTCGATGCAATTAGCACGGGAATCATTGAGGCACACATTGGCGTTTTTGAATTGGCACGGCGCGCGATTCGCGAAAAAGGGTTTGAGCCACGCATTGTTTTCGCTGGAGGCGCAGCGCCTCTAATGGCGCCATATATTACGAAGGCATTTCCGGACGCTGTGCAAACGCATAATCTCGTTTTGCATGGGCTAGCTCTTCGTGCGCATTTGAGCTAGAAAAGAAAAAAAAGGGGGGGGGGCGTGATGAAAGGTTTGGCGTGGATTCTCTCAATCATACTCATTGCCATGGGCGGATACCTTGTTTATGTTGATAGACAGGATGCCGGAGAAATTGCCACGCTAGCGGTACCACTAGAAACAAAGGTCGAACGAGAAGAGAAAGAAGCACAAGGGGCGATTCTCGAAGGAGAAATGCTTCTTGCCAAAAAAGAAGATCAAAAGCGTTGCTATGCTTGGGGACCTTTCTCAGCGGCGGAAACCAAGAGAATCGCTCCGCGTTTGCGCGAATGGGGACTTGATCAAAGTGTGACAATTAGCGATGAGTTTCTTCCTGAAAAATTTATTGTCTTTTTGGGACCACTAGAAAATCAAACCTCTCTTCGAGCTTTCGCTAAGCAGCTTCGGCAACAGGGCTATAAAAAAGTTCGTCCTATCCAAAGAGGTGTCTTGGCGCCAGGATTGGAAATTGCGGAATTCGATAACGAACAACAAGCCGCAGCCTATATCGAATCGGGGAAGGCGCCCGAGGTTTCTGGTATTCGTGTTGTTAAGCGCCTTGGAGAGCCTTCAGGGCGAGTAAATCTCATTTTCCAAGCGCTTGAAATAAAAGGAGCGCACAAACTCCTTCGTCTATCGAAAGACTATCCAGCAACGACATTTCAAGAGTGCCCAAAACCCTAGCAAGCAAAGTGCTTACCTAATAGATTGGGTAAGTCTTTAAGAAACTTTTCAGCGTCTGCATGGCGACGACTTAATAAGGCAAGATTTGGTGTGCGCACCTTTCCTGCCCAAATTGCTTCTGGAAAATAGGCATCATCAGCGAATCGCGCGATGATGTGCCAATGTAAATGTGGCGTCATGTTGCCAAACTCTGCGAGATTGACTTTTTCAGGCTTTAAATACGAACGCATCGTCGATTCGATAAAGAAAACGACATCCATTACGTGGTGCTTTTCGTCGTCTGTGAGATCTGTCATCTCCTTGACGTGGCGATTTAACACAACTCGAACATAGCCAGGAAGCTCGTGATTTGATGCATCGATGACATAAAGAATGTCATCGTGCCATATTTCTCTCGAGTTAGGCCGCACGCAGAGTTCACAAAATTCGCAATTCATTTCCTTTGCTTAAGAGGCGTCAGTGCCGCCTCTTTTCCTTTTTTTTACGTGAACTAAACCAAGACGGTTTCAATCCCATCTTTCTTAACAAGGCTAAGGAACTCCTTGAGCCAGTGCTTGCCGAACTTTCTTTTTGCCAATTCGACAACGAGGAATTCGGCGCTTGTCTTTGTCGCTTGCGAGTAGCGACTCATACCCTGGAAACACCCTGGGCAGGTCGTGAGAATCCGAATATTGCCATCGAAATTGTCTTTTGTTAGTTTGGCTCGCGTCTGAAGGATGTTTTCTTCTTTTCTAAAGCGCACCTGCGTTGCGATATCAGGGCGACCAACAGCAAAAGTTCCTGACTCGCCACAGCAAAAATCTGTTTTCAGAATGCGACTTCCATCCGAGGGGGGCAGAAGTTTATTGACAATCTCAGTGGGCTTACTCACAGTAAAGGGCGTATGGCACGGATCGTGATACATGTAGCGAGTTGAATCGTCGCCCGAAACCGAGAAGCCTTTTTCTGCTAAGTATTCGTGAATATCAACAAGGCGGCAGCCAGGGAAAATCTCCTCAAAGTGATATTCCTTTAACTGCTTTAAGCACGTACCGCAACTGACGACAACGGTCTTAATGTCTAAGTAGTTAAGGGTGTTCGCGATACGATGAAAGAGAACACGATTTTCTGTAACAAGCTTGTTGGCAAGAGAACCTTGGCCGTTACCTTTTTGCGGATAGCCGCAGCACATGTAGCGCGGAGGCAAAACGGTCTGAATGTTATTTTCATAAAGTAGGGCCAATGTGGCAAGACCTACTTCTGGGAACAAGCGATCGTTGCCGCAACCAGGGAAGTACAAGACGGCTTCAGAATGTGTTGCCTCAGGCTTACGAATAATTGGAACGCTTGTTGTATCCGTAAGGCTAAGAGCTGAGCGTAGCGTCTGGCTCATACGTGGTTTCGGCAACTTGCGATTCACAAGCGTAATCACTTGCTCAACAAAGGGTTGCTTACCTGTTGTGTTAGGAGGTCTCTTAAGAGCAGGTTGAATTGCTGCAGTAAGCAAACGATTGGCGTTACGCTGAGCGCTAAAGCCAAATTGGATTAGAGCTTTTCTTGTTGCTTCGATTGCAGTTGGGTTTTGCAGATTTAAGAAGGCCATGCCAGCGGCTTTCGCAGGCTGCAGATGCTTAAGTCCCGAATCATGCAAGAGGTCTCGCATGAGGATGGTGACGTCGCCAAAGTTAATTTTCACTGGGCAC
Organism: Duodenibacillus sp.; assembly: GCA_963604755.1. Lineage (GTDB taxonomy): Bacteria > Pseudomonadota > Gammaproteobacteria > Burkholderiales > Burkholderiaceae_F > Duodenibacillus. The sequence goes on from CAVCTI010000051.1 coordinate 4,857, forward strand.
ACCGGACGGCACTTCATACAAAGTGTGCAGTGGTCAGACAAGTCTTCGATTGCCTCGAGGTGACGCTGGCTTAATCCACGGCGAGTCTGTTCTTCGTATAGGAACGCTTCAATCAGTAGCGACGTTGCAAGAATCTTATTTCTTGGCGAATACAAAAGGTTGGCACGCGGCACGTGTGTGGTACAACGCGGCTTACACTTACCGCATCGTAAGCAGTTTTTAATCGCATCGCTAATGGACTTGATTTGGTTTTGCTGCATCAGAAGCGATTCAGCGCCAAGTAGGTTAAAACTTGGCGTGTAGGCGTTGGCAAGGCCGCTTTCTTTACGCAGTTTTCCTGCGTTGAAATGCCGTTGCGGATCGACCCGATCGAGGTAGGCGTAGAAAGGTTGCAACTCTTTTTCATCGATAAAGGCAATCTTCGTCAAGCCAATACCGTGCTCGCCAGTGATAGAGCCGCCGAGTTTTTTCGCCGCATTCATCACAAGCTCAATGGCCTTTTCGCCAAGCTGCATCATTTCATAGTTATCAGAATTAAGCGGCACGTTTGTGTGAACGTTTCCGTCTCCTGCGTGCATATGTAAAGCAATAAACACACGCCCCCGAAGAATCTTGTCGTGAACAGCATCGATTTCTTCGATGAGTTCTTCAAAGATGTTGCTCGGGAAAAGACGCACGAGTTTCTCGCGAACTTCAGCGTGCCAAGAAACGCGAAGGACTCTGTCGTAGACAACATTGAAAAGTGTACCTTCTGCCCCATAGGGTTTAACGCGTGCCGCAGAGAGTTTTACGCCAAGGCTGCGTAACTTCACAACCGCATACTTTAAAGGCTCATCAAGGTTTTCCAAGATGTAGCTCCAGCGGTCATGAACTTCAGTTAAAAGAGCAAGAGCTTTCGGGAGCGCTTCGTTGAGTAGACCCTCTTTGGAGTCGTCATCAACGCTTAAGTTTGCAGGAATCTTATCCTTGAGTAAGGCATACGTTGCATCAAGCATTTGCAACTTATTTTTAATCGAGCATTCGATGTTAAATCGCTCGCAGATAATCGTGTACTCACCAATCTTCTCGAGGGGAATCACAACGTCTTCGTTGAGCTTAAAGGCATTGGTGTGAGCACTAATAGCGGCTGTGCGGCTTCGTTCGTTCCAGAACTGAAAGCGTTTTTCAGGAGTCTTAGCGATGTAGCCTTCGCCGTTATGGTCTTTACAT
>CAVCTI010000052.1:0-6301 GCA_963604755.1 Duodenibacillus sp.
AGAAAAACCGCGGGGTGAGCGAAGCGAGGGGCAGAGCCCCTTAGTTGGAAACAACGGAACAGTTATTTTTAGAATTTAACGGTAAACTACCTTGGCAAACTCCGAAGAGTTCAACGAAACTGCTCCCAATCCGAAAGATTTACAACGCACACTCGACGAAATCGCTGAAGCTCGTCGCCAAGCCGATATCGTTCTTGTGAGTGTTCATGCCCATGAAATGCGTGGCGCAGACAGTACGAAGGTTGCACAGTTCGTGGAGACATTCTCTCATAAGTGCATTGATGCGGGTGCTAGCGTTGTCATTGGTCACGGGCCGCATGAACTTCGTGGTATCGAAGTTTATAACGGTGGTTTGATTTTCTATAGTCTCGGTAACTTTGTTTTCCAAACGGAAACTGTTACTTTACAACCTTATGACGCCTTCTACAGCAAGGGGCTCCCTGCTAATATGAAGATTGGGGCCTATATGGACCATCGTAGCAAGAATGGCACAAAGGGCTACATTGTTCAAGAAAACATTTGGCGCGCGATTATGCCAAGTTGGACTGTAGAAGACGGGAAAATTACTGAAGTCAATCTCTATCCGATTGATCTTGCGCAAAAGGGTACTCGCTCTGAACGTGGCATTCCGAAGCTTTCAGGTTCTAAAGCTACCCTCGAACACATTGCTCGTTTATCTGAGCCATATGGAACCAAAATTGAAATCCAAGATGGTGTTGGCATCATCAAAATGAAGTAACAACTTCGCACGCGAAGCTAGATGTGACTCTTTCGCTCTAGCCTTGCGCTTTGCATTTCTCCTATCCCCTCCAAGCAAACTTTGGGCAGATTTCTTTCGTGAAGTTCTGCCCGTATTTTTATTCCCTTAAACACTTATTTGCGCGCATGTCCATGTTTGAGCTTAACGAAATCAAATATTCACAAGAACGAAAGCTAATTTTGCAAAACACACAAGTTATGTTTGGTTAAACAACAACCTCAGTTTGTTTCGCTTTTGGTAAGGCGGTTGATTGGAGTTTTCTTAGCGAGTTTTTGTCAGGCTGCGTTTAACGCAAGCATACTTTGCATGAAAGGGCCGTTTCCTCGCAAAGCAAGATTGGATAATGAGAAGGCAGATTAATATTGATTTGCAATCAAGAGGAGAAATCATATGATTAAATGTAGCCCTAAGTGGAAGAGCCTACTGCTTTCTGCTTCTGCACTGTGTCTATTTGTACCTTCCGTTTCCCAAGCTTTAGATACTAGTGTTGTTCCATTGGTGAAGGACCCTGGAACAAAACCAAATTCTTATATGCTAGTCGGGAACTCATTCACGTTTTATTCGTCTGGCTTACATAACATTATTAACCGTCTCGCAAAGGCGGATGGCCAAAAGATTAAGCGCAACCGAATGGTTACCATCGGCGCTGCTGATCTCGGTTGGTTTAACGTGTGGGAATTAGTGCGTCCAACAGGTATCGGTTCTACTTACGTGGATCATTCAGATGGCGGGAAAATTAAACGTTATGACTTCACTAAAGAAAAAGTTTTTGATGTTGTTGTCTTGCAAGACAATAGCAAGGGCCCGATTGACGCAAATCGCGCTCCAATTTTCCGCGAGGCCTTAAATCGTCACTCAACGGATTTGAAGGCAATTGGCATCCGCCCGATGGTAATGATGACGTGGGCTTGGGAGGGCAAGCCAGAAATGACCCGCCATCTCGCTGATGCAACGACAAAAGCGGCAAACGAGAACGGAATCATGGTTATTCCTACAGGACTCGCTTTCGCTGAGGCTCTGAAGCAAAATCCGAAAATTAAGCTTTATCGAGAGGATCACTTCCATCCTTCCGCAGAAGGAACTTATCTCGCTGGTTGTGTTACCTACGCAACGATGTTCAAGCGCTCACCTGTTGGATTGAACTTCTACGGCGTAGAGAAGGTCGAGAAAAAGGATGCTCTTTTTCTTCAAGAAGTTGCTTGGAAGACTGTCAATGAGTTCTTTGGATGGAGGAAATAATCATGAAAAAAATAATAGCTATTACGGCGGTTGCTCTTGCTACTTCAACAATGTGTGCCGCAGCAGAGGTTTCCGTGTATGGGCAGATTGATTCAGGTATCGCGTATGTGAAGGGTGACGGGGGTTCTGGGAAAACCACTATGGAGTCATCGGTTGATATTGCTAGCAAATGGGGTTTTACTGGTTCAGAGTCGTTTGGTAATGGCAACTACGTCAAATTCATTCTTGAAAATGGTTTTGAGACTGATACGGGAACAATGAAGTGGAATCGTCTCTTTGGTCGTGAAGCTCTTGTAATTGTAGGTGGATCTTGGGGGGAACTTGCTCTTGGCCGAACAGGGACTTCTACTGGGACCTACGGAATGTGGGCCAAAATGGGAATCAACCCAATGCAGACGAATTTCCTCGACGCAACATTGGGTGGAGTTTTCACCTCAATAGGTATGGCGAGCAACTCAATCACGTATCAGGTTAAGCCGACAAAGGAACTTACGCTTACCGCCCAATACGTCAACGGCGACGATGAAACAAAAGATTGGGACGATGACAATCATATGTATCAATTAGGAGCACTTTATAAAGCGGGAACGCTTTCTGTCGGATTTATTTACGGATTAAGCCAATATGGGAATCAGACGTCATCGAGTATTGCTCCGCATAACGCGAGTATGAGCCACAACGTGATGATGAGCGCGAGTCAGAACTTTGGTTCTGCTCGTTGGTATGTAGCATATCAACATGTGTGGGACAGTCGTGTTATTGGTGGAGGAAGTGTACAATTTAGCGCAAAAGAACTTGGGGCTACTTTGGCTTCTACTAGCAAGGAAGGTTTTGATGCAGATGCTGCAATGATCGGATTCAATATGCCAGCCTTGGCAGGCAAAGTGCACGGCGCCGCAAAAGTTGTCCATGCTAAGTGGAAGGGATTGGAGGCAGCAGGACAGGACACAAGTGGAACGCGTTGGGTTCTCTCCGCTAAATACCGTTACGATTTATCCAAGCGCAGTGATGTTTACATTCTTACCAGTTATGCAAAGGGTACAGGAATGTTCAAGACAACAGAATCCAAGGCAACAAGATTTGTTATTGCAGCAGGTGTTAGTCATAGGTTCTAGTTCCTAAAATCTTTGAATCCCTAATGGATGTTAGAGGTTCAGGACAGGAAGAGCGTCGATATTCTTAGCTTTTCTGACAAGTGTCGGCGCACTTTTTCTGAAACTTTCTTTAACTAAAGTAATTTAAGGCGACTTCAAGTTTAACGGTCGCCTTTATTCTTTCTCCGATTGAGTCACAGATGAACTCGGAGAGAAAAAACGCCTCGTTTTTTTGCTATAGATTTCATAGCGAGGCGCTTCTTCTTTTTTTCCCAAAATAGGAGTGATTAGTTGTTACTTCTTTTCAGGAGGCGGCAAGAGAAGAATAGGCGTAGTTTCGACGTGAGGAATTGCTCCTTCTGTAATTCCCGCAAGAGTTTTAAGGCGGTTTCTTGTTGCCTCTGTAAAGCAGAAATTTGCCCACTCTTGCATGAGTCTCTTACGCCGATTGATGGCCCGTGCTCTGTCGTAGCGCAGTTTGTCGATGCTGTGGTGTAGGGCAAGTTCTGTTAGCGTCCAATCAAATCCGTGGTCTGTTCCCCAAGTTTTAAATGTAGAGCGTAGCCCATGCGCGTGAAATCTCATACCCGTTGCATCATCAACAAACCCGTTTCCTCCAAGCCGAAGGTCTGCCTCAGAAACCAATTTAATAAACTCTGGAAGGAGCCGATAGTCAAAGCGCTTTCCAGTTCGCGCGGCAAAGACAAATTCTGATGTGATGCCTTTTTCTTCTTGGCGCTGTTTCATAATGAGTAAAACAAGGCGCGCCTCTTCGCTTAAAGGAATGACGTGTTCTCCATTTCGGCGGCCGTTTTTCATATTGTCCGCAGGAATTGTCCAACGCGTGAATTTCTTATCAAAGTCCGCCCAGCGCGCGGGCTTTGTTAACTCTCTATCTAATGAGCCAATCACGTTCCCAATGCGAGAGGCGGTAAGCAAGGTAAATAAGAGCGCCATCGAAGGGGTTTTCTTCGCAAACTTTTCAGAAACCAAATAGTCGACTAGGCGTTTGACGTCTTTTGCTCGAAGAGCAGGATGGGGATTTCCAGCGATGCGTCGTGCAGGCCGACATAAAAGTGCAGAAAGTAAATTCGCGTCTGTTGGAAGGGGTTCCTTTTGGTCTAAAAGGGCATTGGCGTGACACCACCGAAAGAATTTCCCGATGTCCTGCCGCAGTTTCTTCACTGTGGACGCGTGAAGGGTTTCATAAGCGCTATTTAGTATTTGGGCGATATCGGCAACTTTTACTTCAGCAGGAGCCATCGAACCAATTTCAGCAAAAACATGATTTTTTCCTCGCGCTAAAGAATCTTTGTAGGGTTTCTTTGCGCGCGAGGCTCCTCGCTTAACTTCGGCTTTGACCCATTCTGGCCACAGAGCCGCAACTGTTTTTGGTGTGTCGCGACACACAATTAAATCAGCAAGCGGCCCAGTTAAATCAAAGCAATCCATAAAGATGGTGCGACAGAGTTTCGCTCGCTCTCGCGCTTCTTTTAGTGAAATTTCGTGGAAGGTGGCAATCGTGCGAATAAAGCGCTTCCCTCGAATCTGAACCCGAAACTTCCAATGGCTTTTTAGTCCATCGGTTGTTTCAGAAACAAAGAGAACGAGCCCTGGGGTTTCGGGATCTGTGTGAGAGCCAAGTTCTTTAGAAAGAATGGCGAGGGTTGCGTCTGTAAAAAGTTCATTAGACACAGGTGTCTCCTTAAGAACCATAAATAAAACGTCACGCAAAGACGGGCTGTCGTTTGGTAACAAAAGGAGATTTTTAAGGAGAAAAAAATCCCGAGCTTTACGTGAAACTCGGGACTTTCTAGGAGACAAATTCTTTTAATTAAAACCCACGACGCGCTCTCACGGCTTTCGCTAAATTCTCAAGCATCACAACGGTGTCTTTCCAGCCAACACAGGCATCTGTCACAGACTGTCCATAAGTCATCGGTTTATCAGCTGTGATGTCCTGACGGCCTTCAACAAGATTGGATTCAATCATCACTCCAGCAATCGCGTGAGAGCCCGCTGCGATTTGCTTACAGATGTCTTCAGTTACAACGACTTGGTTACTAAAGACTTTGTGAGAGTTTGAGTGCGAGACATCGACCATGAGGGCCTCAGGGCGCCCTGCAGCCTTTAAGAGTTCGCAGGCAGCCGCCACACTTTCTTTGTCGTAATTGGTTTTCTTGCCACCACGCAAAATGATGTGGCAGTCGTTATTGCCTGAAGTTGTGATAATCGCGCAAATGCCCGCTTTTGTGACACCCAAAAAAGAGTGTGGGAAGCGAGCGGCTCCTACGGCATCAACGGCAATTTTCACGTCGCCTGAGGTTCCATTTTTAAATCCAATTGGGCACGATAAGCCGCTTGCAAGTTCCCGGTGTCCTTGACTTTCTGTGGTGCGGGCTCCGACCGCGCCCCAGCTAATTAAGTCAGCGGTGTATTGCGGAGAAATCGTATCGAGAAATTCTGTAGCAGTCGCCAATCCCATCTCGTTAATTTCTAAAAGAAGTTTTCTCGCTAAACGCAATCCCTTATTGATTTGGAAACTCTCATCCATATCTGGGTCATTAATCAAACCCTTCCACCCCACAGTCGTGCGTGGTTTTTCAAAATAAACACGCATGACAATTTCCAAATCGGCACTTAATTGGTCTCTGAGGCTCTTTAAGCGATGGGCGTAATCAATGGCTGCGGCCGGATCATGAATTGAGCAGGGTCCGACAACGACCAACAAGCGGTCATCTTCTAAACGCATGATGCGGTTAGCGGCATCGCGCGCTGCGTGCACTGTGGCACTTGCAAGGTCCGTGCAGGGGTACTCATGCATTAAGTGCATCGGGGGAGCTAGCTCCTGAATGGATTTAACGCGAATGTCATCGGTTTTCTGTGTCATTACTGTCATTTTTATATGTCCTTACTTATGTTGTGCCGAGCCTACAAAGCATGAAAAAACCGCCGAGGCTTTGCTCTCGGCGGTTTGGGAGTGTTTTTTACTGCGCGCAACTACCCCTTTCGCCGAGGCGAAATAAAGTAGTAAAAATCAAAGTGCGCGCAATGCATAGAAAAATAAACGTTTGAAACTATTGAAAGCGTCATCACTTTAACGCGAGACGTAAGAAAGCACAATAGGCAAAGTGTCTTAGTTTCCTAAAAAGGCACTACTGTCCAAAACGAAAATCCATAAAATCAAACGACTGCAAAGAAATGTAAA
>CAVCTI010000053.1:0-2378 GCA_963604755.1 Duodenibacillus sp.
GTTTAATGTTCTCATTCGTCCCAACGACAGAAGTCGCGGGTTTTCTGAGAACCTTCTATAAATTGAAAAATCGATTTCTTATTGCGGCTCCAGGAATGGAGGATTCGCTTTTTTCTCGCACGCTGATTTTCTTAATTGAGAAAAACGACGATGGGGCGTTTGGTCTAGTTGTTAATCGAGAAAGCCGTTTTACCTTAACGGAGGCTTGTGAGCAGTTAGGGTGTCCGGCCCCACAAAAGGAGAGAATCTTTGGCTGGGGAGGCCCCGTTTACCCGACAACGGCGTTTATCCTCCATTCGCCGCAAGGCCTTTGGCAAACAACGAACTTTGTCAGCAAAGAAGAAGGGATTGCTCTTACGCTTTCCAATGACATTTTGAAAGAAATTGCTCGTGGAAAAGGACCAGAAAAGGTTATGCCGTTACTTGGGTGCGCGATGTGGGAGCCTGGGCAACTTGATAAAGAAATCGAAGAGGGTTTTTGGCTCAATGCTAAGGCAAGTAGCCGCATTATTTTTGATGTTGCCTTGCCTGAACGGTATGAAGCAGCTCTCGCTCTTGTTGGCATCGAAACTCTTTCGGGCGAAAGCGTTTTAAGCGATAACGTTGGGCACGCCTAAAAACATCAATTAAAATAACCCCTTTTCTCGTGATTAGCTATGGATCTGACAGGAAACGTCCTTGCGTTCGATTTCGGATTGGCCCGAATTGGCATTGCGCTTGGCAACACATTAACTCAAGGCGCAAGACCCTTGACGATTATTGAGGCCAAAACGAACGCATCTAAGTGGGACGGGGTTCAAAAGGTGCTTGAGGCGTGGGCCCCTGTCGCACTTATCGTCGGAGTGCCGCGGCATCCTGATGGCGCCGCCCATGAGATGACACAGCGCGCTTTGCGCTTTGCGCGCCAATTGGCAGGGCGCACAGGATTGCCTCTTTACACAGTCGATGAACGGTATTCATCGGTTCTCGTTGAAGAGGGAATGAAAAAGATTGACGACGCTTCTGCGGCAGTGATTTTGCAGCAGTGGTTTGATGAAGGGAGTCCTGAAAACGGACTTGAATGAAAAATGAAGACTTTGCTTGGTCTATATCGGCTACTAAAAATCGGCATTTATGTAATTGGATGCCTATTTGTGATTGCTTTTGTGCTTCCCAACGCGAGCGCTCAAAAGCGGGGTCGCTTAATTCGAAAGTGGGCAGGAAAGCTGCCGCGCATGATTGGGATTGAAGTCAATCACGAAGGGACACTCGATTGTCCTGAGGCGTTTGATTCGGGCATTACCCCTAACCAAATGGGCCGCCTTTTGGTTTCCAATCATGTCACATTCTTAGATCCCTTTGTTATTGATGCCGTGCTCCCAGCGGGCTTTGTTGCTAAGGCTGAAATTGGCCGTTGGCCTGTCATAGGACGCATCGCAAGCGCTGTGGGGACGATTTACATTGAAAGAAAGAATAAAAGGTCTCTTATTGGAATTGCCGAATCCATGATTGGAGTCTTAAATGAAGGAAGAAACGTCCTCGTTTTCCCCGAAGGAACAACCTCAAGCGGTACGGGGCTTTTAAAACTGCATTCGAATTTATTTGAGGCCTCAGCAAAGACGGGAGTCATGACAATCCCCCTTTTACTTCACTACAAAAAAGACGGGAAGCCCACGACGGTTACGGCTTGGACAGGCAATGAATCGCTGATGAGCCGCCTTTGGACAATCCTATGCTCAACGGGGCTTTCGGTGACCGTTGAAATTCTTCCGGCGATTACGGGCGATAACCGCCATGAGCTTTGTCACGAAACAAGCGCTGCGATGAGCCGAGCCTTAGGCGTTGCAGACCCGTTGGCTGAAACAAACTAGGAGAACACATGCCAGTAGAAATTGCCCGCTATGAAGTGAAAGTAATGCCAACGGATATTGACGTTTTAGATCACGTCAATAATCGCGTTTACTTAAGATGGGTTGAAGAAGCGGCGCGCTACGCCTCAGACATTAACGGCTGGACAACCGATGACTACCTAAAGCTAGGAGCCGCTTGGATGGCACGCGAACACTGGATTGAATATTTAAGGCCCTGCGCGCTAGGAGACACCATCGAGGTCTACACGTGGATTCACGCCTATTCTCGCGGTCGAAGTTTTCGTCGGTACACAATGAAAAACGCTGGTAAAGTCTGTTGCATTGCTGCGACAGAATGGGTTTTTGTGGATTTAACCACGCGCCACGCCATTGATTGCCCGCAGGAAGTCGCTGAGAACTTTGTCGTTGTACCTTCTGACGATGCGCGTCTTAAGGAGCTCGGAATTGCTCGTTGCGTGCGGTTTACACCACTAGGATTGCCATAACAAGGATTGTCGTAACAAGGGTTGCTGTAACCGAGGTATCAAG
>CAVCTI010000054.1:0-7169 GCA_963604755.1 Duodenibacillus sp.
GCACAATCGACTCAATTAAAAACTGTAAAAGAACCTCGCGCTCGGTTGCGCCAATGGCAAGGCGTACACCAATTTCTCGCGTGCGTTCAGTAACAGACACAAGCATGATATTCATGATGCCAATGCCACCGACGAGAAGACTTACGGCAGCAACCGCACCAAGTAGCGTTGTCAAAACTTTCGTCGTTGATGTGACAGTTTCTGCGATTTCTGCAGTGTCCAGAATCTGAAAGTTATCGGGATCTGTGCTTGATAAGGAGCGTCTTTCGCGCATCAGCTCTTTTAGTGAGGCTTTGAGCATCGTACGATCGCTATCAGGGTCAACAGCTACAACTAAGGAACTCACGCGATTATTTCCCACTAAGCGGCGCGCTAAGGTATTAAACGGGATGACAACTAAGTCGTCTTTGTCGCCCCCCATCGCGGCGCTTCCTTTTTCAGCAAGAAGTCCCACAATGCGGCAAGAGAAGCTTTTCACACGAATCATCTTTCCGATGACATCTGCCCCCTCGCCAAAAAGCTCTTTACGGATGGTTTCACCGATGACGCACACGGCCGATCCCGACTTTTCTTCAGCGGTTTCAAAGTAGCGCCCTGCAGCAAGAGTCCGGTTATCCGTTGTGAAGTAATCGTTCGTGGTTCCGTAAACCGTCGTTGACCAGTTCTTTCCTTCGGCAACAACAACAGTCGACCGTGTCGTCTGTGGCGCAACAGAAACGACGCCGCCGATCTGGTTTTCAATTGCACGGATATCGGCAATCTTAAAAGAGGGGGCACCAGCAGACCCGCCTGGCCCCATCCGTTGCCCAGGGCGCAACACCAATTGATTGCCCCCTAAGCTTTCAATCTGTTCACGCACCGATGTCGTTGTGCCGTTACCGACAGTGACCATCGTAATCACAGCTGCAACGCCAATGACGATACCGAGCACTGTAAGTAGCGAGCGCATCGGGTTGCGCCAAATCTGTCTAAAGGCAAGTAAGAGTGCATTAGCAAGCATCTTTCTCTCCTTGCAATGTATCGCTTTCGATTTCGCCATCAACGCAACGAATGCAGCGGCTCGCGTATGTGGCCATTTCCGGTTCGTGCGTCACGAGAACCACCGTGATGCCTTCTGTTTTATTTAGGTCCGTTAAGAGCTCCATAATCTCAACACTACGATGGCTATCTAAGCTTCCTGTCGGCTCATCGGCTAGAAGCAACAAAGGGTGCGTCACAATCGCACGCGCAATCGCAACACGTTGCTGTTGGCCGCCGGAAAGTTCCGCTGGCGTGTGGTGTTCCCATTTGAGTAACCCAACACGATCTAGTGCGGCGCGAGCCGCTTCATGGCGCTCTGCAGCTCCCGTTCCTCGGTAAAGAAGAGGAAGTTCGACGTTTTCAAGAGCCGTTGTGCGAGGAAGTAAGTTAAAGCCCTGAAACACAAATCCCATATAAAGGCGCCTTAGCATCGCGCGTTCATCGCGACTTAACGATTCGACGTGTACGCCATCGAAAAGATATTCGCCATCAGTTGGGCTATCGAGGGCCCCGATAATGTTCATCGTTGTGGACTTACCCGAGCCCGATGGCCCCATAATCGCTACGAATTCGCCGCGATTGATCGTTAAGCTAATCCCCTTTAACGCATCAAACGCCGCCTCCCCCATGCCGTAGCGCTTACGAATCGATTTCAACTCAATTAAAGGCGTCGCTTCTTTCATCCACTTTTAATCCTCTTTAGTTTTCTTTTTTCTTGAGTTGTGTTGTGATGACTTTGTCACCAACCTTAATGTCGCCCGAGACAATCTCAGTCATACTGCCGTCCGTTAGGCCCGTTGTGACGGTCTTTTTCACAGCGTTGCCCTTCGCGTCCAAGACGTAAACGGTGCGCTGTTGACCCGTAACGGCACGCGTTGTTTCTTTTGCCGTCTTTTGCTGTTGCTTTCGATGTGGGGGTCCAAACATGCTGCTGATACTCGATTCGCTTGTCGTCGCTACTTCTGGCTTAAAACGCAACGCCGTATTGGGAACAAGCATGACGTCCTTTTTGCGTGCTGTCACGATTGTGGCCGTTGCCGTCATCCCAGAGCGCAATTGCAAATCTGGGTTCTTCACCGACAAATAGGCCGTATAGGTCACCACCTTATCGGTGCCTGTGCTTGCTCCGTAGGCAACTTTTGTTAATTCAGCTGGAAATGGTTTGTCGGGGTAGGCAGAAACCGTAAAAGTGGTTTTCTGACCTTCCTTTACCTGTCCGACATCGGCCTCATCGATATCGACTTCGAGCTCTAATTCATGAAGGTCGGTCGCAACCGTTAAAAGTTCAACGGCCTGTAAGCTTGCAGCCACCGCGTACCCAGGTTCAACCGATCGCGTAAGAACCACACCGTCAACTGGAGAGCGAATCGAAGCTTTCGAAAGATTGGTTTCACTCGTTTCAAGCGTTGCCTTCGCATCATCGATACTTGCGCGAGCCGTAAGAATTCCTGCTTCAGCGCGTTTGACAGTTGCGCGCTGCACATCCAATTCCGTGCGAGAGGGAAGTTTTCCGCCAGAGGCCTTATTCAATTCTTCATAACGGCGCATCTTGGCCTTCGCTTCTTCTGCTGTGGCTTTGGCTTCAACTAGTTTCGCATTCGCTGTTTCTAGAGCCGCTTTCGCTTGCTTGCGGGCACTTTCAAGCTTTGCTTTATCGAGTTCAATTAGCATGTCTCCAACCTTCACAGTTGAATTCACATCGACATTGACTTTGGAAACGATGCCAGAGAGTTCCGAGCCAATCGAAACGGTTCGCACGGGGTTCAGTGTCCCGTCAGCCGAAACAGTGACGCGAATGTTCCCGAGAGAAACGTCGCGCGTCATATAGCTTGGTTTTACTGCGCCAGTACTCATCGAATAGGCAATAACACCCAAAATGGCAAGCGCTGCGACATACACTGCCGGGCGCTTAAAGAGTTTTTTTTGAGCCGTGAGCCCAAGAAGATTCTTTTTTTGTTCGTTACTCGTTTCTTTCATACCTTAAGCCCCCTTTAGGACTCTTCCTCTTTAGGCGCTTTCCAACCGCCGCCTAAAGCTGTGAATAGTTTGATGTAGTTCGTGGACCTGTCGGCCTTATTAGATTCAAAAGTTTCTTCGGCCGAAAAAAGCGTTCTTTGCGTATTTAGAACCGTCTGAAAGTCCGTTAGCCCCGCCTCATACTGGATTTGAGCGAGATCGGCCGCACTCTGAGAAAGAGCCACTGCCTTCTTTAAGTCTTCGGTTCTTTTTTCTGACGCACTGATTCCTTCAAGCGCGTTCTCGGTTTCTTCTAGTGCTTTGACAAGCGTTGCTGTGTAGTTGGCCTTTGCCTTATCAAGGGAAGCTTCTTTTTGTGCGACGGTGCTCACTTGATCAGCCCAATTAAATAGGGGCATAGAAAGGGCGCCAACTAATGCGGCAATTCCTGTGCCACTAGCTCCAAGAGCACCAATTGTTGCCGCTTGTGTGCCGAGGTTTCCAGAGAGTTTCAAACTCGGAAACCACTTAGTTTTCGCTTCATAGACGCGATCGTAGGCAGCTAGCACTGAATACTCGGCCGACCGCATATCGGGGCGCTGGCGCAACGTGTCGGCTGGAACGCTCACGGCGATATTGCTTGGCGCCTCGGGGATTGACGAGCTTGAGGTCTTTTCAACTTCTGAGGCGTTTATGACGCAAAGACGCGCCAGTGCGTTACGGTATTTCGCAATGGAGCTTTCTGAAACAGGAATCTGTGCTTTCGCGAGATCTCGAGAAGAGTCGGCTTGATCGACTTCGGTTTGTGTGGCTAAACCAGCGGCCAATCTCCAGCGCGCAATTTCGGAAAGTTCTGTGTAGTTTTGCGCTGTCTTTTTGGCTATCGCAAGCTTCATTTGCGCAAGTTTCAGATTGACGTAGTTTTGCGCGACTTCACTTGCCACAGCAATCTTCGTGTCTTCTAAGCTCATGGCACTTGCCATCGCTTCGCGATTGGCAGCGCGTTGCGCCGCGATGTTTCCTCCAACAAGAGAAAACGACCACGTCACAGAGCCTCCAGCCGAGTAGTTTTCGGTGGTTTTGTTTTCTTTCCTGCTACGAGAAGCCTCTCCCGATAAAGATGCGTTCGGGAAAAGATTGGCAGTTGCTTCATCAGAAAGGGCGGCTGCCGCCTTTAAATTGGCCATTGCCACACGAATGTCGGCGTTGGCTTCAAGCGCTAAGTTAATAAGTCGCGTCAGTTCCGGGTCCTCCCACGAGGCCCACCAGGCTTTGGCGTCTTCTACGGTTGGCGCCTGGCTCACTGGAAGGGAAGCGTTCCAACTCGTACCAAGAGCCTTTTGCTCGGCTTCAGTCATCTGTAGCGACGTGGCGCAGCCTGTGAGAAGTAGGCTTACTGCCGCGAGAGCTACAAGAGTTTTCGAGAATTTCGGGATTTGCATCGTCGGTCTCATTAAAGAAAATTTCTTTAGTTCGAAATCTACTCATTCGCTTAGTAAAGACATGTCCAACAAATGTAAAGAAGTGAAAAGAGATGCACCGAACCGTGTGTCTTACGGCTAAAGATTATTTTTCGTGCAATGATGCTTTCTGAGAAATTACGAAACACCTTTTCCTTCTTTTAGGGAGACCTTCATGAGTTTAGAAAGCCCAAAAATTTTGATTGTTGATGATGACAAAGACTTAGTCTCCCTTTTAGTTGACTACTTGATGCTCGAAGGTTTTTGCGTGAGCTACGCGGGCGATGGAAAAACTGCCCTTGAGCGCCTTACTAACGAATGCTTTGACTTAATTGTCTTAGATGTGATGATGCCTGGGATGAGCGGCACAGAGGTCCTTGCTGAAATCCGCCAAAAGTATGACACCCCCGTTTTAATGCTCACGGGTAAGGGCGACCCCGTTGACCGTATCGTAGGTCTTGAGCTTGGAGCCGACGATTACGTTCCTAAGCCCTGCCCACCCCGAGAACTTGTTGCAAGAATGCGTGCAATCTTGCGCCGCGTTTTAATTCCGCACAATCAAGCCAAAAGCACTGTCGTCACCGCAGGTCCCTTAACGATTGACCCCGCACATCGGCGCACCACAATTGATGGGAAAGAAATTGACTTTACGGGTACCGAAATGGCACTTTTACAGATGCTCGCGCAAAACGTGGGTTCCCCTGTTTCCAAGGCTGACATTTACGCCAAAGTCCTACGTCGTACGATGGGGCGATTCGATCGCACAATCGATGTTCACGTCAGCGCCATTCGTCGTAAACTCAATGCGGTCTGCGAAGGAAAGTTCACGATTGAAAACATCCGTAGCGTAGGGTACCAACTGATTATTCACGAATAAGGCAAAAAGCCATGCTAAAAAAAAGAAGACGCTTAAGCGGGATTTTCTTAACGCTCTTTACAGGGCTCTTAAGTGTTTTCTTAGTCTTGGGTTTGTGCGTGTGGCTTTTGAGTGCAAGCTATCAGAAATACGCCTCAAGTGTCTTTGAAGGCATTGACTTTGAGTTTCCTGGGCAGCGCGCAGTCAATACGGCACTAGGTGTTGCCCAGTGGGGCGGAGGCAAAGTGCTCATTAAGTGGCTGCACGACACAAAAGTCAACAATCACCCCACCGTTTTTGTCCTCAATAAAGACGGCGTTGAAATTTCCGGGCGCGCTATTCCAGAAAAAGCTCTCAAGCAGGTACGTCTTAGCGACTCCCTCATCACAACCCAAGTTGTTGACGGAGAAAACCTACGGTTTTTTGCTGTGCGACTTGATCGCCCCAAACGCGTTTGGTCGATGGCTTTTTGGCGTACTCCCTGGTGGGTGCATGCGCTCCTTGCTCTATTTTCAACAGCGATTGTCGCTGGTCTCCTCGCCTGGAACTTCGCAAAACCGATTCGAAAGCTCGATTGGGCGATGCGGCGCGCCGCCGAGGGTAACCTTGAAGACCGCATCGCACCTCTTGTCGGTCATAACTACGATGAGATTGGTGATTTAGCTAAGCAATACGACGCGATGGCTGAAAAGATCACGGGGCTTCTTGCGCGTCAAAAAACTCTTTTTCATGATGTAAGCCACGAACTGCGTAGCCCCTTAGCGCGCATTGATGTGGCTCTCGCTTTAATTGAAAAAGATCCCGCTAATAGAGAGCGCGCCATTAAACGCATTGAAGCCGAGGTTGAACTCTTAGATAACCTCGTTGAAGCACTTTTAACTTACGCGCGTCTTGACGAGAATGCCCCGATTTCTTATGAAGAGACTGACCTTTCGTTGGCTCTCGAAGCGATTGTATCGGACGCTGACTTTGAAGGAAGCGCCAAAAATGTTCACGTAACTTTAGAAAGTGATGCAACACTTGTAGCTAAAGTGCATTTGGAATCGATTTCAAGTGCCTTGGAAAACCTTGTTCGTAATGCCCTGCGTTTTTCTAATGTGGGCGACACTGTCAAAGTCATCGCCCACAAAGAAAACGGCGTTATTCACATTGCTGTGCAAGATGCGGGCCCAGGAATCCCCGCTGAAGACCTCGAACGGCTTTTTGAACCCTTTGCGCGAGGCAAAAATCAAGCCACAGGAAGTGGCTTTGGATTGGGGCTAGCGATTGCTAAGCGCGCCCTCGAGCGCCATAACGGGACGCTTTCTGCATCCAACCTAAGGCCTCACGGCTTAGAAATGCGCATCGAGCTTCCCGTTACTCGTGGATAAAACCTAATTGCGAAGCGTGAATGTCACGGGGCCATCGTTTACTAAGCTTACACGCATATAAGCGCCAAATTCCCCTGTTTCCACTCGCAAGTTGCTCTTTCTTACCTCCTCAACAAAGAGGTTAAAGAGCCTTAGCCCCTCGTCAGGAGGAGCCGCTGGCGTAAAGCTCGGACGATTGCCGTGATTGGTATCTGCGGCAAGCGTAAATTGCGAGATAAGAAGTAGGTCTCCGGCGATATCCGTGACCGACTTATTCATCTTTCCTGCGTCATCTTCAAAAACGCGATAACGCAAAAGTTTTTGCGCGAGCTGCACGGCTTTTTCGTCTGTGTCGCCTCTTTCCGCGCACACAAGAACCATCAAGCCCTTTCCGATAGCGCCAATGGTTTTCCCGTCAACATCGACGTGAGACTCCGTAACGCGCTGCAAAACAACAATCATGGTGCGTCCCCTTAAACAAGCGTGACCTTAGCCCAACGACGCTTTCCGACTTGGACGGTGTAGGTC
>CAVCTI010000055.1:0-2748 GCA_963604755.1 Duodenibacillus sp.
TTTCACACGACCGTCGAGCATTTCCGGAAATCCCGTGTAGTCGGCCACTTCCTGGCAAGCGATGCCTTCTTTGGCAAGAAGTTTTGCCGTACCCCCAGTCGAAAGAATGTGGTAGCCCAAGTTAACAAGTTCGCGAGCGAAATCGGCAACACCTGCCTTATCGGAAACGCTAATGAGTGCTTGCTTACGCATTTAGAAACCCCTCCTATCAGAGTCTTCCCAAAAACCCTGCTCACAGAGTTTTTTGTGAAGTGTATTTCGATTAATTCCCAAAACCTTTGCGGCCATTTTCTGATTACCATCCGTTTTTTTCATGGCCCAACGAAAGAGCGGTCGCTCCACAGCCGAGACAATCATACTGTGAATTGGCAAACCTTTAACGCCATCCAAATCGCGGATATAGCCCTCAACACGCGAAATAATGAGTTCAGCGAGTTCGTCTTTTATCTCTGGGACTTCTTTGGATTTTTCTAGGCTATCCATAGCGAGTCTTTCGTCAAAAATTCTTCTAACACTCGAGTGACACTTTCAGCGTCATCGAGACCAAAAATCGTTTGTGCTACAGCTCTCCCGCCAGCAAAGGCCGAGAGATACCACAAGGCGTGCTTACGAAACATCCGCACAGCGTGCCTTGAACAACCAAACATAGCGCAGTGTTCTTTCCAATGCGTAAGAATCACATGGCGCTTTTCTTCACGCGTGACTTCCTGCGGTGCCTTCCTAGCAATCGCATCAGAAATCTCACGAAAAATCCACGGCGCTCCAAGGCTAGCACGCCCTACCATGACGCCTGCGGCTCCCGTCTCTTTCATAACGGCAAGGGCTTTTTCTCCCGAATCAATGTCGCCGTTAGCGATAACAGGAATTTTGAGTTCTTGCGCTAGCTTCCCAATCGTCTCGTAATCCACAGGACCCGTAAAGCGAGCCCGCCTCGTTCTTCCGTGGACGGTAACGGCAGAAAACCCAATTTCTTCTGCCGCTTTCGCAAGTTCAAGCACTGTTTTATGTTCCTCGTCCCAACCCGTTCGCATCTTCACTGTGACTAGTATTGTTGTCGCAGCTTTTACAGCTTCTAAGATGCGTGTGGCTAGTTTTACGTCTCCCATCAGTGCTGATCCGCACGCTTTACCGCAAACAACGCGCGCCGGACACCCAAAATTCACATCAACAATCTTTGCCCCAGAGTTTTGAGCATAAAGCGCCGCTTCTGCCATCTCAAAGGGATCTGCCCCGAGAATCTGGATTACGGGAATTTCTTCAGTAGAAGAGACTGCGAAACGACTCTTGGTTTTTTCCGTTTTCCGAAGCTCAGGGTTACTTGCAACCATTTCTCCGAATGCAAGCCCAGCGCCACAATCCAAACACACCTTTCGAAATACCGCGTCAGTCACACCTGCCATCGGGGCAAGAACGACTGGATTTTCGATGCGATACGCTCCGATTTGCATGTGAGGAAGATGGGGAATTTTTCTCTGTGACTTTTGGCCGCTATTCTACCCTAGTTGCCTAAAAATCGGGCACGTTTTTTGTACCAAAACTGTGCAGTGCCAAAACGCAAGAAAGCGAGAATTTTCGTTTTCTTTCAGTCTATTTTCTTCACAAGAGGAGCATCAAACAATTTAAGGCACTTCCCTCGTTACCTTTGCATCTCAGAGAAAATCCGCATGCAATCTTCAGGACTTACGATTTCAAGTTGTGCGTTCGGGTAAATCGCTAAGAATTTTTTTGCGCCTTTCGTGCTTTTAACCGCCTTCGACACTTTACATTCAAAGGCGCGAATCGATCCATCAAGCTCCTCAATAAAATCAACTTCAGCAGCTCCCGAGCCTGTTGTTCTCCAAAAATACATTTGCGTGAAATCGCGACACGTATCGTGCAATTTGACACGTTCCATGAAAAAGAAATTTTCCCAAAGTGCTCCTGCGTCACTACGCTCGGCTAACGGTGTAAACCTTTGGAGAATGGCATTACGAACGCCATTATCGAAAAAGTAAATCTTTTTCCCCTTCTTTAACTCATTCGCGAGATTGCGTGAATACGAGTGGCAAACACGAACAATCGAAGCTTGCTCAAGTTTCGCGATGTAATCATCGACTGTGTTTTTACTCATGCCACATTCGCGACCAAGGCTTTCAGAGGTAACTTCTGATCCAACTTTTTGAGCCAAAACTTGAACTAGACGCCGTAATTTCTTTGGATGTCGAACTGTGCCTTGCTCGAAAATATCCTGCAAAAGCAAGCCGTCGCAATAGTCGGTTAAAAATCCTCGAGCCTCTTCAGGAGCCGTATAGACCGTGGGAATCAAACCGTAGACAAGGTGATGCTCGATTACTTCGAGGACTTTACCCCAACTTGTAAACGCGGCAATTTCGCTAACAGAAAGCGGCCACATTTGTCGCGACATCACGCGTCCAAGGGCTGACTCCTTAAGGGAGGTTAGAAAAAGGGGGAAGAACTTGTGACGAAAATTTTTGCTGGCTTTTCTAAATGTTCGTTCACATCAACCAACATCTTCACAATATTTCCAATATCGGGAATCTTATGGGCTTCGTCGATAACTATGGCTGGAGCCTGCAGCAAAGCATTCTTTGCGTCTTCTGGTGATTGAAAGCGCAGCGCCTCGGCCACTCCGAATGCGTCACCGTTATACCAACGAGCAACGCCCGTTCCAACGAGCTTTTCAAGCATTGTGGTCTTTCCAATGCGACGGGGACCGAAAATTGCAACGGCTTTGGGCGGTGTGGCTTC